>CAMZFJ010000014.1 GCA_947306025.1 uncultured Fibrobacter sp. | reverse complement strand
CTTTTGAACGCGTCAATGACGACATGCACCAGTTCGGCGGTCCGGGTAACGGAAATTTTGTACAAGGCGACATGAACAACTTTGGCGTTGTCTACATGAGTACAGTCGGCCGCGGCACAATCGTCGGCGCTCCGGAAGGCACTGAATTTGTCGAAGTTCCGCCCACCGGCCTCAACAAGGTAGCACTCAACATTGGCAAGGCAACGCTTGTCCAGCAGAACCGCACTTTGCAGGTGAACGTTCCGAGCGAAAGCAAGCTCGAAGTTATTGCGCTGAACGGCAAGACGCTCCTCAGCACGAATGTCAATGGCAACAGAAACGTAAGCCTCAAAAAGCTCCCCGTTGGCCATTACATCGCGAAGGTTGTCGGCGCTAACGGCAAGTTGCTTTTAAAAAAGCCAATCGCCATCAAGTAAGGCGATAGAACAAGGCGACCAAAGGTAACAAACAAGCTTCAATAAATCATCAATCCCCACACTTAAAAAGGCTAGAGCCATAAGCGAATGCTTTAAAGCTCTAGCCTTTCAATTTTTTATGGCGGCATCAGAAACGACACCCCAAACAGTCATCCTCGCGTACGCGAGGAACCATTAAGTTTTAGTTGATGGATCTAGTAAAATTTCACTGGATTCCTGTACTATAGTACCAAATGCAGGTCTCGGTCATGTTCAAGTAAACTTGGTCGCAACTCTCGACCAACACATTTGTCGCGGCTGTTCGCCACTCTGAATGACGTTTTCTATTCTAGCACTCTGCCAATTCCCAACAATCGAATGCTATTTTGATCATTTCTATTCCCATAATGATGATAAGTAAGATTCTGTAGTCACACCACATACAAAACCCTCAGCACGACACCATCCCAAAGGAAGATTCACATCTGTATTTTCTTGAGTCGTACCAGGATTGCATTTTTCCGTAGACGCAGCAAAACAAATTACAGAAATTGCAAGAATCGCAAATAGGATTTTTTTCATTTTATCAATTACCTTTTAGTTGAAGTTTCAGTCGTTCTTTATTTTGAACAACAATATTTGAAGAATTCTTGGTTGTTGGAGTTCCATTAACTTTGTAGATTGGCAAATTCATAAAATTATTTTTATGTTTAAAACGAGTCAAGGGAATGGAAGGAATAGATTGCGTTGAGCAGAAATTTTCGGGAACCATTTTTGCATCAGGAAGTTTATCAAAATTCAACGTACCGTCATCTTGGAATTCACATTGAATAGCATAGGAATAATAGCCGCATCCCATTTTATACATCACCATATTACATAATGCATTGTATTCAAAGTTTTCACTATATTTTTTATAAATAAAATACAATCCCTTTAAATAACTATAAGAATGATATATGTCATAGAAAATGTGATAATTCAAATTATATTCATCATCATTTATTTTTAACAAATAAAAATCCTCAATCAATAAATTCTCTAACGACAATTCCTTATCACAAACATACGTAGAATCATTCCATTCGCAATTCACGCTGAATAAATAGACAGAATCTACCTTATCCAATGAAATCGATTTCCAAAGCAATCCAAAAGGTCTTTCAACAGTAAGATCACAATTATTTCCTGGCAGAACTTCACTATTAAAAGAAAATCCCATTTCATTATAATCTTCGAGCGTTTTTCCTTCTTGAAAAGGTTTTATCCATGATTCGCCCTTATCCGTCCAATTATGGTTCGGAAACCAAAAGCCACCATCCCCGTCACAGCTTCGCAAATTCGCTTCCCATGTTTTGGCAAACGCAACTGAACCCAAAAGCAAGAATAACACCATCAAATATTTTTTCATATTAATCTCCTTTCTTGTATGGAGGAAATAAAACTTGAAGTACCCCGTAAGGGACATGTTCAATTTTACTTATGGAGTAACCATAACCTTGACTTTGGTCATTGTCACTATCTAATATAATCTTTAAAAATTTCGTTTTTACAAGAACGCATTAGTTTGCTAAAGAATTTCCCGTGTAATCACCTATTAATTGATTCCATTCATTGTAAAGATAAATGTGGTCTCCAGCTCCAAGGGACGTTTCAGGTCCGAAAGTCACATAGTGCTCCAAGTAATCCCCCAAAGGAAGAGTCTCTGATGTCTGCATATTCGGTAAATAAGGGTACTTCCACATTATTTCGCCGATCAAAGCACGTATCCAATGGAAAATACACATTGACCGACGTAGAACAAGTATATGCAAAATAAAACATTCGGCAGAATCTATCATTTGCGTCAAAGCATGACTCAGCATCATGTGTACATGGGCAGTACTGCTATTTCTGTCCGAATAATTGTAAAATTTTTCGTTATAATCACACCCATAACTTCTTTCGTCAACGCAAAAGTCATCATCGATTTTTTTGCAAATCGCTTATACAGCCCCACAGCTCTGAATCGACAAAGGCTTCGATTTCAAAATGAACCTTTAGCCAATGTGCAAATTTTAAGACATTTTGCTTATCCTTACCAGAGTGTGATAAAAAAACAGGACAATTGGCAGAAGGGAAAAAAAGTTTACATAATTTATCGCTATTTAGCTTTTTTTATCGCCTCGGATAATTGCTAGCAGTTCAGCCTCGATAGCACTTTTTTTAGACTCTTCATACAAAGGCTTGGATGATTGTTCATTTATTAAATCACTGATTTTATTTAAATTGACCGCAAAAGCTTTAAACATAAGTTCTTCCCTTTTTATTAATTTAGACAATAATACTTATGTTGTCAATAATAAAAGACAAGTAATTTTTTAATCATAAAATTTCATAAAAACGTCAATCAAATATTTTTAGATTCCCTTTAAATTACTACCTTTTTGAAAGCAGGAACAAAATCATGCAAGATATCACGTTTAAAATTATTGCGCGTATCAAGAGCGACTTTCCAGAAAAGTTTGGCATTCCGCGTCAGAGTGGCATTGTGCAGAATTTGCGTTCCACGATTCGATTTGAGCCGGAGTTCCGCAATGCAGACGCGCTTCGCGGCCTTGAAGGTTTTAGTCACTTGTGGATCATGTGGATATTTTCAGAAAACATCCGCAGCACCTGGAGCCCAACCGTGCGACCACCAAGACTCGGAGGCAACAAGCGTCTTGGCGTTTTCGCCACACGTTCGAGTTTTCGCCCGAACCCGGTCGCGCTCTCATGCGTAAAAATCGAGCGCATTGATATCGACGGGCCGGAAGGGCCCGAAATCGTCGTCTCCGGTGCAGACCTCATGGACGGCACCCCG
This sequence comes from uncultured Fibrobacter sp., assembly GCA_947306025.1. The sequence continues at coordinate 11,770 of CAMZFJ010000014.1, read as the reverse complement.
ATTGTCGACATCAAGCCGTACCTGCCTTACACGGACGCACATCCCGAAGCCACGGGTGGCTTCGCCGAGGCCGTCCGCCAAATCAAAGTGCACGTAAAGCTCTCCGAGCAACTGAACAAATTGCCCTCAGAAAAACGCGGTGCACTCATCGAAGTCTTGGAACAAGACCCGCGCCCAGCATACCAAAACGATCCCGAGCGCGTTTACGGATTCAACTTCGCCGAATTTGAAGTCAAGTTCAAAGTCGTTGGCGACGAGCTGGAAATTGTGAGCATCGATAAAAAAACTATAAACGTCTACCGCCCAATCAGACGTACAAACTAAAAAAGCAATATTGCATTTGCGCCAAAACTGGCTTTAGCCAAATTTACCGTAGGGATTACCATCAACTGGACCGAATTACGTTCTTCTTGCTGTTGACGTAACTTATAAAGGTACAGTGCATCCCGGTATTCGTCGCGTTTAGCCGCATGCTTTTTGCTAGTCTTATAGGCATAAATGTTATACACTAAGAAAGGAATTCCAATGAGATAACAAGGAAGTGCTACGATTACCATAGTACCTCCAGCGGAAATTAAACCATTGCCAATACCTAACCAATCATTTTTACTATTAATGGCATAAATCCCACCGGCGAGGAAAAAAGTTCCCACTCCCACAAAAAGGCCTCCTTCAACTATGCCCACAACATTAAATCCATAATGCGCATTTTCATCTTCTTGCGCAATCAAGTCCTGGTAAATCTTTACACTATCTAAAGCCACCGAATCTTTTCCAAATTCCGACGACATATTTGTTTTGGGCGTTTCATCCCAAACAGAAACTTCATCAGCCAAAGCAAACGATATACACGCCATCAAAAGCATCAAAAAAAAATTCTTATTCATTTTATACCTCGCCAAAAGACTATTTTCTCCTCTATCCTCTTTTAAAATAAAAAATTTTATTCTTCCAGCATACAAAACATATTCAAAAAAGAGCCCCGTGAAAATCACGGAGCCCTTAGCAGTGAGGAGAACTTTATTTGGATAAATCTATGCGCTTGGTAATGCGAGAAGAAGCCGATTGGATACTTAACATATAAACGCCCGACGGAATCTTCTCTCTCGCGAAATGAATGTTATTCGTACCCGGTTTCATCAATTCGCTAACACTAGCAACCTCGTTTCCAAGCACGGAATATAGCCGAACTTTAACTTCGCCACTACGAGCAAGCGTCACCGGCACATTAAGATAACCATAATCAAACGAAACCTTGCCCACGCTCAATGACGGTGCGGCATTTCCAATAACGATCGCGCCTGCCGTAGAACTGCCGGGATTATGACTATCGCTGCTATGATGGCGCGATCTCGAAGAACTCGACCGAACATTAGATGAGCTGGACCGCGCTACAGACGAACTAGATTCTTCTGCAACAGGCCCCTTGCTACTGCTAGATTCCGCAGACACCGGTTTAATTTTGTCGCCAAGCACTTCAATCATCTTTTCGGCATAGCGCTTGCCAAAATCGCGGTATTCCTGCGAGGTAAAGTGGACATTCTGCCCATCGCCCAGCGCCTGATTAAAGCCTTCAGACGAGACGACGTAAAAATTCTTGGACTGCTGCGGGAGTTTGGCAATATTGTTGTTCGCACCCCTGCTAGAGCCACTGCGCAACACTTCGCCCGCAAGGAACGGCACATCATCGCCTAACCCTAAATCCTTGATAATGTTGTCGTAAACCTTTTTGACCTTGGAGGGCCATTGACCGTCACCGGCATCCGTTTCGCCCTGGTGGAAGATGATTCCCTTAATGACACCTTCAGCTTGCGCCTTCTTTGCCATTTCAATCAAACGACCATAAGGATTACCGCCGTACTGGTTGATATAGCCAGTCATCCAACTCTGCGTTGTCCTGACGGAATTGATATAGTTCTGATAGCCATCCTTATCAAACAGCTGGATACTGCAACCCGCAACAGCAACAACGATAACACCAACCTTGATTTGCGAATCGGTCTTTTCGACCATGGTGCGGCCAAAATAGTCCGTAGGGCCGAGTTTTGCATTATTACAATGCGCAAGCGGCGGCGTAGCCTTGGCCCATTTCCCCTTGGTCTTGCCGGAACAGGAACCATTATCGGCTGACCAAAGAATCTGGAATCGTTCATCAACAGATTTATCCTGGTTTTCGATACTGCCCTGACCTTCCATATTCGACTGGCCAAAAGCGAGATAAATGTGGAAATTCGGGTCCGGAGCAGCTTGAGCCGACACGGCTAGCCCCAAACCGAAAAACAAGCCCACGAAACGCGAGACTTTCATCTAACACTCCTTGGGGCACAATGTGCCCCCCAACAACATTCTCTAATATATTTCCATATTCCAAGCAATTGTTAAATCTTTGGAAAATCGCGTTGTAGTGTTCTGCAACATCAAATTTTTTATTTATATTCCAACTAAAAGAGGATTTTTATGACAATCAAAATTTTGGCATCTCTCGCTTTGGCGACAACCCTGTTCACCGCATGCGGCGACAACGCAACAACACCCCCGCCGACCAAAGCCGAACAATGCGCCGCAGGGCTTTCCGCAGATTGCGTTTTAGGCACTTGGAGCCTTCAAGGCCCTACCATACAGAGAACCTACGGAACTGACGTCATTACGCTTATCGATCCGAGCCATGATTTCGGTGCAAGCCCGGCAACACTCCGATTCTACGTTGACGAAAAGCAACAAACAAATAAATTTGAATTTAAAAATTCTGAAGCAAGCAAAATCGAAGGATGCAAACCCATAAAAATCTACGGAAACTGGGACATTGTCGGAACATCGCTTCACCTTTTGGCAAAAACCGGTAACGATTGCATGGCTGCAAGCGATGCTACTATTCCGGTCGATGTATCGGTTGTCGGCGGCCAAGTCACCATGACGCTCAAGCAGATATTCTTCATGGAACCGGAAATGAAGGAGTCCGATGCCGTAGAAAGAAAAACGGCCACCGAAGTTTACACATACATTGCAACAAACTAAGGATCTAAACAGATCAGCACCAACGATTGCTTTCGTATTCTTCGAGCTGTTTCAGCAAAAGGATACATTCTTTTTCAATGCGCGAGTCCTTGAGGCTCGCCTTTTTTAATGTCTGCCGAGCCTGCACCATCATGGTTTGCTGTATGCGAACCATAAACGCCGAAACCGTTTCGCCAGGAGTGCGCACAAAGCCCATTCGAGCCAAGCGCTTTTCTGTAGATTCGAGTAACGAAATCCAGCGCGCCGCATCTTTCGAGACCGTCGTTGAAACTTTATTGCGGCGATATTTGCGGAACCTCATTCCGGCAAAGACAGCGAGCAATACAACTAAAACCACATAAGGTACAGGGCCAGAAACAAAGCGCTCCGAAGTCGCCTGCCAGCTATCGACGACACGACGCCATTCACCATCTTTAAGCAGATGGAGCACATACGAAACGCGCCCCTTAAGCCCTTCCACTTTTTTCGAGAACCAAGACGATTCCGCAAACGCATTCACAAGAACCGGCGGAGTCGGGTCAAAAATATACCACTTGTGGTCTATATAAACTTCAACCCAAGCATGGCTATGGCGACGACGGAACGTCACGTAAGGGCGACCTTCGACATGTTCCGGATGCGCAAAACCAGTCACGTAACGCGCCGGGATTCCCTGATGGCGCAAGAGAAGCGTTGCTAGCGTCGCATAATATTCACAATAGCCTTCCTTATTTTTCCAGAAGAGCGTAAGCAGGTCTTTCATATTCGAAACACCGGCATTCATCGAAGTTCCAGCAAAACCTCTGCGCCACGACACTACATACGAATATTTGAAATTTTTGATAAAGTAACTTTCAATAGTCTTTAGATTTTGAACAGCAAATTGCGATTCAGATTGCGGTTCTGAAAAAGCCGCGGAATCAGAATTTGCAGAATTAACGTTTTCGAAATTGCGAGTAGGAAGCGCCATCGCAGCCGCTACAGAATCCAACAAATTCAAATCTTTTTCTGGAATTTGCAAGAACGCAGAATCAACTTCATCCGACGACGCCGAGGTTATAGCAAGTTTTTCCGCAGAATCGCTCACATAGTAATACCAATCGCTGCGCGTTCCATTAGCACCGGCAAAAACATTTGTCGAATAGTAATCGAGCGAGTCCGCATTTTTACTGGCTACACCCACGGCATTCGGAGCCGCAAACATAAAGCCAAAATTGTCTAATGTCGCCTGCACCCAAACAGGCTTCACGTTCGGCGTCACCGTTATAGAATCTTCCGTTTCAAAGACGGCATAATCCACGCGATAACGGGCGGGATAAAGTTTCTTTTCTGCTGTTGGTGGGAGTTTCCAAATGCCGGCCACATATTTCTCGTAAGCGGCAGCACGAAAATATGGCGGAGCAAGCGTATCCCAAATTCTTAAAATAATTTCGTTATTGTATTTTGAATTGTAATTAGTCGAAAATGAGCCCAAAGCGGCCACAGGATCGAAACCCATGACGCGATTCCTCACATAATAATCTTCGGCCCAGCGGCCACTGTAATAGTGATTGCTTTTCCAATATTTAAATCCAAGATATGAAGAGCCGCACAAGCTTGCATACATCAAGACAAAGAGAAGTCTTTTATAAAACGCAACGCGAGGGCGCCCAAACGCGTACACGGCAAGCAACAGCGCGACAGCAGCACTCACCGCAACACCACGGGGCGCTTGAAAAAGGCCCATAAAGAGTGCCGCGATTCCATTGAACACGACAAAGACTTCGTAGCCGCCATTACCAAGACTGCGTTTTTGCAGCCACGACAGATAAAGTAAATACCACGCAGGGATAAAGACCAAATACGGCGACACGCCATTTTCGACACTTGGAGTCAACACCCACCACAATGCACTCGGGACAATCGCGCCATAGGCAAAAAGTTTTCTGTATCGAGGAATTTTTCTTTGAATTGTCGCAGACTTCGAAAGCAAATATTGCTTCACGTGTATAGCGATAAACAAGATGGCAAAAACGATACCAAGAATTTCTAGGCCACTTGAAATGCCCAAATTCACAGAAGCGACGCAAAAGAAAATCGTCTTGCAAATTTCACGGAAGTTCATCATAGACTTACCTCCGTATCGCGGGACTTTTCAAGCGGAAGCTCGCGAGAAACCTGCTTTAAGCGCAATCGTTCACGAAAAACTTTTTCAAGATGCGCCGCATTTACAGACAAAACGTCGTCAGAAATTGCAGTTTTCGATTCGTCGGTCAACTTGGAATGCGCATCCAAAATCACTTGCTTATGCACCAGCGGGTCATCCGTGGCAAAGAGGCCCAAGCGAAGCACGGGGCCAAGCGGGCGCGCTGCAGGGGACCAAAGCTTCGGCACTCTTCTGGGATTTGCCGCATCACGAGAGTTTACCGTATTTCGAGATTCGCGCGTTCCTTTCGAAAAGTGCATTTCCAACAGAGACGCTGGCGGAATTCGCGCAAGCGCTTCCAAGAGGCTTTCGCCACCATCCGCCTGCACCAAAGAAATTTCATCATCGCCAATGAAAAAGCGCCCAAGTGCATTTCGTTCCAAGAGCCATAAGCCAATACCCGCTGCCAAGCGAATCAACATTTCGACCGAAGATTTCTCGCGCAAATTTCGGGCAGTCACGTCGAGCACAAGAATCGCTCCCGCACCGCGTTCCGTTTCGAATTCCTTCGTAAACGGTTTCCCGTAACGAGCAAACGCCTTATGGTGCAAGTCGCGCAAGGCATCACCTTCGCGATATTCGCGCACGCCCACAAAATTCATTCCACGGGTGAGGCTCGGCATAAGGAGTGGAGCAAAGACAACGCCACTTGCCCCCGATGTTAAAAACGGGAAAGCGCTCACGCGCAACGGGCTTGGAAACACAAGCAGTTCAGCCTTCCCTGCATTCGCCGCATAACGCAAGGCCCCATTGATTTCGGGCAAAATAAGCGCCACCTTCGGGATTTCAAAAGCGCCACGTTTTTTTGTCTGTATTTTGCAAGTCAATTCCGCAGAACCGCCAGCCGCAATTTGCACAAGCTCCGATTCGACACATTGAAGCGAAGGATCCATACGAAAGCAGCCAAGCGATACCGCATTTAATTTATCTTCAGCATAAACTTGCAAGTTTACCGTCGCAACTTCACCTTCGTAAACATTGCGCACCGTGATGTCACCCGCCTTGAACTTGCTTTTGCGCGCAGTCATGAAAAGGCTTGGCACAAGCGCCAATAGATACATAAAGTCCAAACCGCAAAACACCCATGCCGCCCAAAATCCAGGAACCGCTCCCGCAAACATCGAGAACATCATGAGCGCAGCCGCCGCATGCCCCACCGGCGTAAAGCCTTCTTGCCAAAGGTAGTACATGCGCATCAAGAGTCCCTTGCGCTTGGGACTTCTGGGAATTGCATTTATAAACCAACGGAGAGAGAACATAGAGGTTGTGAGGTATGAGGTCGCGGCAGAGCCGCTTTGAAGTTTAGGTTTTAGGGGTTTGATTTTAAGGTTTCGTCAACGCAAGCGTTCATGCTGTCTAGCCTTGCACGTCATTCTGAGCGTAGCGAAGAATCCAGTGATTTTTACTGGATCCTTCGGGCTTTCAGCCCTCAGGATGACGTATGCAAAACAATCATCTCGGAGCGCGAAGTGCGATAGGATCCAATCACGTTTACTTCGGAATTTTCACCTGCTTCAAGACACTTTCGAGAATTTGTCTGGAAGCGCCGGGCGTATTCGAATCTTTTGCAAACACGCGATGCTCCATCACCGGGAAAAACACGTGCTGGATATCATCTGGATTCACAAAGTCGCGCCCTGCAACATACGCGCAAGACTGCGCCATCTTGATGAGGTTAATCCCCGCACGAGGACTCGCCGCCAAACGCACCGCCGGATTCGTACGCGTCGCTTGCACCAGCGAAACCACATACATTTCGAGCGATTCGTCAATGTGAATCTTGCGGACATCATTGCGCATTGCAATAACTTCATCCGGAGTCGTCACCGCCGTAAGCGTATCAAGCGGTCGCCCATCACGATGCGCGCGCAAAATGTTGAGTTCGGTATCCGCAGTCGGGTACCCCAGCGACAAACGCACCAAGAATCGGTCCATCTGCGCCTCAGGGAGCGGGAACACTCCATGGAATTCCACCGGATTTTCTGTGGCAAGCACCATGAACAGTTTCGGGAGCGCATGGCGTTCACCTTCGAGAGACACCTGACGTTCTTCCATCGCTTCTAGGAGAGCACTCTGCGTTCGCGGGGACGCACGGTTGATTTCGTCCGCCAACAGCACCTGCGTAAACACAGGCCCCTTGCGGATTTCGAACTCGCCCGTATTTGCCTTGAACACCGCCCCGCCCGTCACATCGGCAGGCAGCAAGTCCGGCGTAAACTGGATACGAGCAAAGTCCGCACCAACCGCCGTCGCGAGCGCCTTGGCAATTGTCGTCTTGCCCGTTCCCGGCACATCCTCGATAAGCACATGACCATCGGCGAGGAGCGCCATAACCAAAAGTTCAACCGCCTCGGATTTTCCGAGCAGCACCCCATTTAAAGACTGTATAAGATTTTTAACCATACAGTAAATATATATAGTTGGTGGTCAATAGTTACTAGTTAATAGTTAGTAGACTATAATTATTAAATAGTAAAAGTCGGTCGTAGGAACCTAAAAAGCAAAACTTACACCCATACCAACAGCACCGATAATTGCCAACGCTATACCGACACCACGCTTCGTACTTCCTCCATCCCCTGCTACATCAGCAGCAAGCACAGTCCCCACCGATAGCAACACACCTCCAACGCCAAGAAAGCCAAAGTGTAGCCAAGCCAAAGCCCGGGTATTTTTCACAGCAGGAACTTCGCCAATAGGCTTATTGGACCGTTTAACTTCTTCTGTATTTTTTTCAACTTGCAGATTCTTTAAATCCACATTTCTAAAGCGAGAATTCTCGTCATCATATTCCGCAGAAGTGTTATCTAAGCTTTGAGCATCGCCGATGCCGCCCGCACCAGCACGGCGTTCCATAGAATTAGGAGTTTGCTGTTCCCCCTTGACCTTGCCAAAGAATTCCGCAGCACTATTCTTTACCACCTTCAGAAGCTCTTCCACATTAGCGCCATGACCATTGAAACTCGCCACAAGCTTGTTCCCCGAGGTCTCGTAGATTTCCGCAGAAATTGCAAGTTTCGAGCCGAAGCTACTCACACGCGCTTGGCACACGTAATCGGCCGCAATATTCCGCCCCGTTTCCACAAGGCAACGGCCTTCGCAATCCTCGATGGCTTTACCCGGCGGCAACATTTCACGGATGTTCTCGCGAGTCATGATAGTGTAGTTTTGCGAAGCGGGGAGTTCCTTCACCGCCTCTTCACGAAGTACATTCGTAAGGTATTGACGATCCGGAAAAGACACTTTCTTTTTAACGCTAGGGTCTGCAACCGTTTCAAGCACTGCTACGTGCGTCGCTATAGCACTCGAAACGCAAAGCAACAGAAAGAACAAGATGTGCTGAACATGCCTCATAGGAATTTATTCTGCGAAAGTGAATGGAATTGTAGCCGTTGTGTTGCCAACTTCAACCTTACCGAATTTCCAACCACTGATAACCTTCTTGATTTCGCCGTCGAACTTTGCATTGTTCGTCGTAGACGAAAGAATTGAAAATTTAACGATATCACCATTTGCGTCAATCGTGAACTTCACGACAATTCGGCCCTCGAATTCAGGATTTTTCTTCCGATATTTGTTGTAAATATTCCTAAGAGCAGGCTTGCGTTGTTCAACAACCTTCATTATATCCGATGCCTTGCGTTTTCCATTGACATTGACATCGTCATCTGTAGCCGTACCTACGGAACCGCCAATGCCTCCGCTACCATTGTCACCACTCGTTTTCAATAAGCTATCGAGTTTATCGCCGCCATCACCATGAGCACGACGTCCACCATTCTTGCCAGAGTCTTCAAGCTTTTTAGCCGAGAAAGAGAACGAAACAATCCTAGTCATATTTCCGCCAGACACCTCGCCAAAGTTCCATGTACTGACAGCCTTCTTAATTTGTTGATCAAATTCGAGTTCACCCGTAGTCGTTGCCTCGATAGAAATATCGATAATGCTTCCGTTGGGAGCAATTGTGAACTTCAAAGCAACATTACCCTCAAATTTCTTTTTCGTTTTCTTTAAATACTGATCGTAGATTTCATCGAGTTCCGGACGGTGTTGGCTCATGACCGCATCCATCTCCTCACGAGTACGGATTGCATCGTCTTTATCTTCATCGAAGTTGCTTTCGAAACCACCAAACAAGGGTGCCCAGTAATAAGCGTAGACGTCATCGACTTTGACGTAGGGGACTTCATTACCGCCCTTCCAAGCCTTGTACTTGGTCACCTTGATGGTACATTGGTCCGTGTTCCCCTTCACATCGATGTAATAGCGGTGCGAGATTGCGCCAACAACCCCATATCCCGCATAAATGGCGGCAACGTGCTTTTCCGTTACAATTCGGCCAGCAATGGGATCGGCCTTAGTGAGATCAACACCTCTGTCCTTGAAAGTGGTCAACACCGCATTATAGCACACATCAACACGTTGATTGTAACTCCTCGTGAGATATTGGTCGTAAAGTTGCGGATCATCGAGTTGCATGGTCTTGGCACATCCAGAGAGGAGTGCTAATACAGCAACTATAGCAGAGGCAATAAGGGGGTGTTTCATGCGTTCTCCTTTTTCATTCCTAACAAATGTAAGAAAAAGCACATATAAATGTCAAAGTTTTTTATAAAAGACTACAATTTTAGTGTATCATTAAACGGCGCCAAATTTGCCTCAGCACGCGGAGTCCGTAAGTGACAACATTGAGGTTCGATTTTTCGCCGGCATATCGTGTAGGAATCGGGAGTTCTGCAATCGCAAAATGGCGAGCATCCGCAATGGAAATCAGTTCCAAGTCAATATCAAACGAGGGGCTCAGGCGATTCAAATCTACAGTTTTCAGGAATCGCGAGGAATAAACGATAAAGCCGCTATGACGGTCCGTGAGTTTTACGCGAAAAGCAATATTCTCTAACGCCGTCAAGAACGCACCGCCAATACGCTTGTGTAGCGGCATGCCGCCGCGTTTTGCCTCCCCCGCAATCGCATGTCGAGAACCTTGCAGCAAATCGAGATTGTTATTTTCCATCTCAGCAAAGAACTCGCCTAACTTTTCAGCAGGGTATTGTCCATCGCCATGCAAGCAAGCAATAAACGCAGCACCTGAAGCCAAGCCTTCGGCAATGCCTTTTTTGACCACGGCACCGTAACCGCTATTTTGTTCGAATTTTAAATATTCAAAATGAGATGAGAGATTGCGTGCGGTCTCAGAAATTTTCCAGCAATCGGAATCCAAAAAATTCAAGTAAGCTTGGGCAGTTCCATCGCGAGAGCCATCGTCAATCACAAGCACGTGTGCGCGCAACAAAACAGCTTCATCAATTTTCGAAAGAACTTCGACTAGCGTATTTTCTACGTTGTACGCAGGGACAAAGATGAAATAGTCATTGGTCATTAGTTATTGGTCAGTAGTCAGCAGTTAACAGTAATTAATAGGCTAGACTCTTGGATTCTATCGTCCTTTCAGGACTCCAGAATGACAATTCATAATTTCAAGCCATAGAACACACGCTATTCATTGTCACCCTGGAGGGAGCCGCAGGGGGACTGATAGGGTCCATAATGTTCCACAAACCAAGTCAACGATTCTCGCAACACAACATCGATCGGAGTTTTTGCCTTGAATCCAAGCAAGCGCTCCGCCTTTTCGACTGACGGCAAACGGCGCATGGAATCTTCGTAACCTTCACCGTAATATTCCACGCCCGAAACCTCTTCCGGTTCAGGAACAGACTCAAGGCTTATGCCTTTAATTTCTGCATAAATCTTGCGCATTTTCCACGCCAGCTCGGCAATCGTAATTTCGTTGTCCGGATTCCCGATATTAAACGCCTGCGAGAACGGCGTTTTGTCCGTTTCAAACAAAGCGAACATAAAATCGACCGCATCAAAGACACTTGTAAAGCTACGCTTGGCAATTCCGCCATTCACAAGTTTGAGCGGTTCGCCACGAACAAGCGCCGACGAAAAGTTCGCAAGCACACGCGGAATGCCCGAACCATCGACCCCAGGCATAAAGTCCATGTACGGCCCGACAAAGTTGAACGGGCGCACCACGGTCCACTTTAAATTCTTGAGGCCCGCAATATAGCGTTCCGTGAGGAGCTTCGCAGTGGCATAACTCCAACGGCTTGCAGTCACCGGACCAAACGTGAGCTCCGACTCATCTTCAACAAGCAAACCAGAATCTGCAGACGTGCGACCGTAAATCTCGGACGTCGAAAAATGAATCAACCATGAACCCGACTTGGCGCAAGCATCGGCCAACGCCGCCGGATGGTCGTAATTACTGCGGATAACTTCGGGAGCTTCCGCCATGTAGCGGCTCGGCGTGCAAATCGCCGCCAAGTTCACCACAACCGGATATTTTGCAATTCGTTCAACGACACTCTTATCGGCAAGATCAGCCACCATAAACTCGCAACGTTCGTCGCCAAGCCTATGCTGAATCCTGTAAAAGTCCAAATCAACGCCAAAAACGCGCCACTGGGTGCGCGTTAAAATGGCATCAAGAAGGTGACAACCAATAAAACCACCGCAACCGACAATGGCTACGGTGATACTAGAATCATTGAACTGAAGGTTCATTATTCCTTAACAACGAAG
>CAMZFJ010000013.1 GCA_947306025.1 uncultured Fibrobacter sp. | reverse complement strand
GCCAGACTGGTCAGGAACTCCGCCCTTCGCCATATTCAAATAGCGCACAAAACCGCGAACCGGAAGTTTTAAAATTTCAACAAAAGGCAAGAGCCGAATTGCCGAGCGCAAACGATTGCGTTCTGAATAAAACAATTTCAACGGAGAATAGCGCACCGTTGTCATCGAGCGTTCATGATAAACTCTAGCCTCTGGGCAAAAGACAGTCTTGAACCCAGCCAAATTATGACGGAAATACCATTCCGTTTCTTCAAAGAACAAGAAGAAGCTATCATCCATCTTGCCCGCCGCCTGCGCCGCCGCCTTACGGAAACTCATCACGGCGCCATAGCATCCAAAGACTTCTTTTTCGCGGATATCGGCATCTTGAGCATCAAGGCCGCTACCTTCATTCTTTGCAAAAAGGTCTGCGCCAAGCAACACGCCCACAGCATTCACGTAGCCGCTTTTTTCCATCACAAGGCTTGCCACAGAACCGCATTCCGGGTGGCGCTCAAAGCACTTGAGCAAGTTTTCCGCCCAAGCAGGATCAAATTCCAAATCCATGTTGCAAAGCACCTGAATGTCGGCATCCATTTGCGCAAGGAGACCATTGCAGGCGCCCGCATAACCCAAATTTTCAGCACACTCAATAATTTTGCAATCAAGCCCCTGATTTCTTAGAATCTGGATAGAATCATCCGTCGAAGCGTTATCAAAAACAAAAACCCGAACCGGACTAGTCTGCGCCTTCAAGCTCTTGACACATTCCGTAAGTTCCGATCCACCGTTATAATTGATAATACCAACGTCTACTACCATAAATTATCCAAAAAAAAGAAGGGCCCCCGAAAAATCGAGGAGACCCTACAAATATACATTATACCAAAGGAAAAAAACTACTATTCGAAGTAACGGATGTAATCAATTTCACCGACAAAGAAACGATCGTGAATGGCCTGGTTCATGGCATCATAACCGATACCGATGTTATAGCCCAACTGAGACACATCGCCCTTAGCGGCAGCCTTTACCGTCAATTCGCCATTCTGGAACACCTTGATAGAATCGGCACTGCGTTCTACGCGAATCGTGGTCCATTCATCAAGTGCAAGCTTCTTACCATAGAGAGAATTCCATGTAGAGCCATCGGTGTTTTCATCGCGGAAATAAGCATCGAGCACACCATCATCGAGGCGGATAATCCAGCCATCGCCACGGCATCCAGGAGGTTCTGCCACGATGATGTTCTGCATTCCGCCAAACTTTGTCGGCTTTACGCGTGCTTCAACGGCAAAGGTATTGCGAGCGAACGTCGGAGAAAGAGCCACCTGCAAGCCAGATTCGCCATCGAGAACTACCGTAGAATCAGCAATCTTCGGGGCACCCACCAAATTGCGGGTAGAATTGTTGGCCATTCTATCAAGTCCCACATAGGTCGGTTCGTTGAATTCCCAAGCAGCGCCATTAGCAGTGGAGAAACCTTCAAACTTGCCAAAGCGCACGTAGTCCATTTCGCCAATGAAGTAGCGGTTGTGGAAAGCCTGATTCATAGCATCATAGCCAAGGCCCCAGTTATAGCGCATCTGGGTCAAATCACCCGTGTAGGCAACAGAAACCGTAAGTTCACCATCCTGGAACACCTTGAGGGAATCATTGCTGCGTTCAACGCGAACCGTGCTCCATTCACCCAAAGTCATACGCTTGCCCGGGAAAATGTTCCAGTTGTCGCCGTCCTTCTGAGAATCGCGGAGATGAACAGTCAAAACACCTTCATCTATACGGAGCTGCCAGCCATCAACGCCTCTTCCAGGAGGTTCAGCTACGATGATATTCTGCATGGTGCCAAACTGAGTCGGCTTTACGCGAGCTTCAACCACAAATTCGTTGATGTTGATGTCTTCTGCAAGAGCCACAGAGAATCCAGACTTGCCGTTGAAACCTGCGATACCATCAAGAGCGACAACCGCACCTTCACCGATCTTTGCCGTGTGACCGTTTCCAGTGAAATCGCGACCGACATTTTCGGCATCATTGAATTCCCAAGCCGCAATCCAGTCGCCTTCGACTTCAGAAACAGGCTTTTCGACAACTGCAGCCGTATCAACAACATCTTCGACAGGCTTTTCTTCAACCGGCTTCTGTTCTTCAGGTTTCTGTTCTACAACATCCTTCTCTGTGTCGACCTTAGCCGTATCGACTACAGGAACAACTTCAACCGGAACGCTTTCAAGATTTTCGCCAAAGCGGATGTAGTCAATTTCACCATCAAAATAACGCTGATGAATAGCCTGGTTCATAGCATCATAGCCAAGGCCCCAGTTATAGGTCAAGTCGCTCACATCGCCCTTGAACTTAACAGTTCTCATCAACGTGTCATTGATAAAGAAGCTGATTTCGTCACCGAGGCGTTCAACACGGGCAACCGTCCATTCGTCCATCGGAACAGAGGCGATTTCGAATTCAGACCAACCCGTTCCATTGGCTTCGTCACGGATATTGAAATAAAGCTTTCCGTAGCCGAGGCGGAAGATCCAGCCATCGCCATAACGTCCAGGAGGTTCAGAAACCAAGATGTTATTGAAGCGAGAAGTGCTAGCCGGTTTAAAGCGAGATTCGATCACGAAATCGTTAATCTTGAAATCCGGAGCCAGCGGCACGCTAAAGCCGGACTTGCCATCGAATTTGGCAATGCCATCGGCAGTAGTAACAGCGCCTTCGCCAATAACAGCCGTGTGACCGTTTCCAGAGAAGTCGCGACCGACATTAGAAGCATCATTGAATTCCCAAGCGGCAATCCAATCACGGCCACCGAGCGTCGTGCTCGTTTCCTCAGGAACAACTTCGCCGCTAGAAGATTCAACAGGAACTACATAAATACTAAAGGTATGCTCAACGCGGATGACAGCGATACGGCCATCGCTATTGGTGCGATCCGTTTCCGTACGGTCATAACCGAAGGTGATTTCGCCCTGGATATTTCCCAAATGAACATTGTGCTGATAGGCGCCGGCAATTTCGCCATTCACAATAAGGACGCTCAAAGAGTCCACATGTTCCAAACGAACATCGTTCCATTCCCCTAAACGGAAATCCTTATCGGCCTTGAGGACGCTCCACTCATCGTCCTTCTTTTCGCGCCACTTAAAAATGACTTCGCCATTGTCGACCTGCAACAGCCAAGCAGATCCCGTTCCACCGATACCAGCAGATGCAACGGTATATGCATCGGACGAATCGACTGCCACATCAGCCTCAATGGCGAAGTTTCCTCCTTCTTGGAAGGCGGCAGTTACAGATCCGGGAACGGTATCTGGAGCAACTGCCGTGGTATCCATTTCCCATTCATTCACAACAGAGTGTGAATATTGGGAAAGTTTAACTCTCGCTGCATTATAGTTCGTATTTGAAGCTACGGTCCCGCCAACCACGTTGACATTGCCATCAATGCCATTTGCGACAGGGGATGGTGTTGACGAGTCCGAGCACCCAGCAAACACTCCTAACGAAGCTAATGCTGCAGCGGAAGCTAAATTTTTTAATTTCATATTTCCTCCATTCTTGGTATTAAAGAAATTAACTTTTTGTTTATACCAAAACAAGACGTTTTCCTCAAAAATGTTAAGTTTTTTATGTCAGAAATTGGCAATTTGTATCATGAGGATACACTTCGTATCATGCGGATACAGACTGTATCATGAAAACACATAAAAATCCTGATTTTTTGGCTCATATAAAGTTCAACTACAACTACAGCACATCGCGAAAAATGCTATAATATATGACAATGGCACAGAATAAGACAAATAAAAAAGGTTTCGCCAAGCGTATCATACAAATCCTCGTCAGCGTGGGTGGTTTCGCTTATATTTTCTATAAAATCCCTTTAAGCGAGGTTGTCGACAACTGGAATTTGGGCATGACTCCGTGGATAGTAGCTATGCTAGTCGCCGCTACTCTTGTCATGGTCATTCAGGCTAACCGCTGGAAGGGACTTTCGGTGCAAGGTCCCGATATTCCGTTCAAAACATACTACGCCTACACTGCCATGGGCTACTTTTTCAACAACCTTCTCCCCACCGGTTTTGGCGGAGACGCCGTCAAATCGCTCGCCTTCGGGAAGAAGTTCAACCAGACAAGCCAATCGGTCTCGGCAGTCCTCATCGCCCGCATTCAGGGCCTCTTGGCCATGTTCCTCTGTTTCTTTGTAGCACTCCCGTTCGCACTCAGCAAGGCTGACATTCCCTTGAGCTACACCTTGATTATGACGGCAGCCACATTCGCCTGCGTTGTATTCATTTCGCTCTGCCTTTTCTCGGACAAGCTCCCCTTCCCGCAATCAATCACAAATAAATTCAAATTCATTACCAAACTCCAAGAAAGCCTTTCTATATACAGAAAACACAAGAAACAAATTCTGCTTTCTTCGCTAGATTCCCTTTGGTTACAGCTATTGACGCTGTTCATCGCTTACGCCTATTTCCGCGCCGTCGGAGTCCATGTCGATACCAGCATCCTGGTCGTTTTCACAAGCATTACAATAGTCACATCGATGCTCCCGATTTCTTTAAACGGCATCGGCGTCCGCGAAGGAACGCAAGTCGCGCTATTCACGGGAATCCTTGGCATCCCGGCCCCTATCGTTTTATCCGCCGGATTATTAGGTTACATTCCATTGCTTTTTCAAGCCGCACAAGGAGCCGTCGTACTCCTCGCCCGCAAAAAATAACCGACTCGCGGCGGTCAAAAAAAAACTTCATACAAAGGACTTGTTCTGTAAAATCAATTTTGTATATTACGCTACAAAAAAGAAGGAGTATTTATGAAAAAAACAAGTAAACTGATCGTTCTTGCTATTGGAGCATGCTCATTTATGATGGGATGTTCCGACAGCAACCCCACCAATGTCGCGCAACCCGCCGACACCCCAACTAGCCCGAACTTCAATGCATTTAGCTGTCAAGAAGTCACGGACGCAACCGTAGCCGCACAACTGGAAAGCGCAAAAGCAAGCATCAAGGACGTTTTAGAAGAACTGGGTGACAACAACCTCAAGAATGCTCAAACCATCAGTGCACAAACCAAGAGCACATTTGGACAAATACCCAGCAAACTGCGAAGCACAACTCGGTTACGCCTTGAGCATCATTACCGACTTGATGAACAACACCAAGATCAAGTCCTTTATCGACACTGTCACGAACAAGACAAACCTCGCCGACATGGGCATTGAAGATTTCAACCAGCTCCTCATCGCAGGCGACGGAAAGCACCTCACGACCATGGGCCAAGAAGCCCTAGCAGCAGCCATTCCGTCCTTGGATTCCGCTATCATTTACTTGAAGAACATCGTTGGCGACGACAACTTCGTCTGCCACTACGACCTTGAAAACAGAAAGCTTGAACTCGACCGTGGCGAATTCGCCCCGGCACTTGCCACCATGTTCGTCGCCAAGGCTGTACTCACATTCGGCGCAAGCCTCAACATCGATATTTCCTCGAACGGCAAATACGATTGGATGACCGACGCCGACGAATACGATGGTGACACCAAGAGATTTGCAGACCATATCATTTCCTTAATGGATAAGGGCAGCTCCTTCACGACCGTTTACGACAACTGGAAAACGCGCTATAGAGACATCCCGAACTTGCTGGATTCCGCAATTCAATTCGTAGAAGCAGGCCTCCAGTACGGTATCGACGAATCCAAGAAGGGCATCCAGACTCAATTGAACGACCCTTACATTGTCGGTGACGATGAAATGGCCGACGTGAGCGCAAAAGACTTCCAAAAGGCAATCGATTCCTTGGAACAATACCGCAAGGCGCTCCACTCCGGTGTAGAAATCACGCTCCCGGCAGGTTCCAAGGTTACGGTCAACATCGCCAAGTTCTTCGAAATTACCGATGGCTGGCAAGATTATCTCCCTTACCACAAGACGAACGACTACTCCGTATGGAACATCCCCGCAGAAGGTTTCTATTGGGCACCGCAACTTTGGGGTGGAGACACTTATGCCGAATTTGAAATCAACAAAGCAGTAAGAGCCCAGATTGAGAAAAACGGCAGAAAGGCCGATTACTTCTACGGCGATCTTTATACAACCGCATACCCTGCAGGCACCGCAGAATACTGCGCCGATGCAGAATTCAATAATGATTACATGTATCAATGTTTCGATGTCAAAGCAACGAATTGCACAGTTACCTTCACCCCAACGGACAACTACTATCATGGCAGCGACGACACTTCTATTTTAAAGACGCTTGCTCCGGTAACTCTGAGTTCCTCCGTTTGCAAAATTCAAGATGGCGTTCAAGTATTCGCAATTCCTTACGACGAATACATTCCTAACGTATTCTACTTTACCGATCCGGCAGGCAACAAGACCATCTCTATACAGGGCTTGTTAAATGGAAAAGTTTCCGAAGAAATGATCGCCAAGGCAATAGAAACAAACAGAAAAGCAAAATTCTATAACTACACACTTGACGAAATGCAAAACCTCATCTTCTTCCCCGATATCACCGTTGGCGGCGTATTCCCGGGCATGACAGAAGCTAGATTCTGGGAAATTTTCAAGACCGAATCTCGTAGCAGCGGTATCGACTGGTAGTGAAAACTGCAAAAAAAACATTCCTTGCGCTTGGGTTTGCGGTAAACGCAGCCCTCGCCATGAGCAATACTGGGCTCGCCGATTGCGGCGGGCTTTTTTTGCTACACCTGAGCAACAAGCAATTTTCGACAAAGTCTTGTAGCATTAAGGATTCGCTAACCGTTGACAACTATAAAGTCTACGGTTCGTTTGAACACTTCGCCATTCAAGGCCGTTACACAGACGAATGGAGCATTAAAGGGCTGAACCGCCAAAATATTGCAAGCGCCGGTTTCGAAGGAAACTACAGGTATCTTTCATTTGATGTAAACGTTAGCAGTTATCCGTTCGTCAAGACAACGCTTTCGGCGCACCCGAAAGACTCGCTTTTTAAAGTCCATGCAACGTTCGCCGGTGGCGCTATCGACATGGGGAACATGCGCTGGATTCCAGACCACAAAACCGAAATGGTCGGAACCATATCAGTGGACTGGACAAGCCACGTTCTTTACGGTGGCCTTTCTGCAGAATACAACATCAACGCACACCATATCAATTTATCGGGCGCTTACCTAAAAACAATTCCCCACAATCCGGACAAGGAATATTACGTGAGGGATTCCGCAGGCGCCATAATTTTAAACGCAAAATACGGGTATGACTTTAGCAATTCCCACCTAGATGCAGGCTATACATTCGCCAACGCCGACATCACGCTTTACGGCATTTACCACAACGAAGAAAGCCGCAAGCGGTTCATGTACATGCCGCTCGACGCCACATTCCATTCGCTATACGCCAAGTGGGAACGCGAACAAGTGCGCACGCACCTCGAATACTTCTACCTCGCGGGGAGGTTGAGCAGCAACCCGAATCGTTTCTACGAAACGCTTGCGCCCAACCGGGCGCTCCCCGCTTCGGTCATCAAAGGCCTCTCGTTCTCATTTTTGCAAAAAACATTCCGCGTTGACGCCGACCTCAGCACCCAAGCGATTCTTGGCGGCGGCTCCTACCGCTGGAATCTCGGCAAGCGCTACATCTTTACGCCAAATGTCGGGCTCGATTTTTTCGGCATCAAAGGCGACCTCGATATCGACAAGAAAACCGAAACAACGCGCCTTGCCACCGTCAACACGTACAAAGAAAAAACATTCAGGGAGTTGAGTGCCATCGGAACAATCCTCTCCCTCGAATGCGAAATCCGCAAGGACGGTCCCGTAAGCTTAGCGCTCGTCTACGGCGTTTCGCAAATCATCCCGTTCTACATCAACTATAAAGACCAAAACTCCAACAAGAGCACGGATGCGGGAACGTCAAACCCAACAAGTCCGTCCGGCAGCGGAACACCAGGAGCTCAAGGAGACAAAGACAAAGCCGGTTCCTTGGAAGGCGAACTCTCCGACTTGCTGTTCCGCAACGGCTTCGCCACGCACCTCGGCATTTCCGTCAAGTTCTAGAGATCCCCGAACGAGTCGGCGACGACAATGGAATAGCCTTGCATCCAAAATGAGGTTGCCGCACTCGACATTTTCAGCATACAAAAAAGGCCCGCATCCGCGGGCCATTTTTCATTCTGTAAAAGAATTATTCCTCGGCAAGGGCTTCCTTGTATTCATCGACGGTAGCGATATACTCGTCAATCATATCTTCCTTAGAATCCAAGTGTGCCAAAATCTTTTCGAGGTGGTCCTTAGAGAACACGGTCTTGAGCTGGCGAGAAGCGTGGCCCTTGTAGCCCCATTCCTTGAGGATTTCGTCGGTCACCACGAAAGAATCGTCGAGAGAGACAAAGCGCATCGGACCATAAACAGCCCAGTTGTGTTCCATCTGCATGCATTCCGGTTCTTCCATTTCCGGGTTTGCCATGTAGCGCTGCACGTGGCGGGTACGAACATCCTTGATCTTATCGATACGCATGTAACCCATGATGAGGTACTTGTTGCGCATTTCGGAATCGCTCAAACCTTCGTAACGTGTACCGAAAAGGATATAGCGGCTCTTGCTCTTTACGATCGTGTTAATAGCCTTAACATTGTAACAGCTCATCAGACCATAGGTGCTAGTTTCGTAGTTCGGTTCATAGAGAAAACCTTTTTCATTTTCATTCAGCTGGTCGCGTACAGGCATTTCGGACTGATGGCTAGTTTCGACATAAAGCAGGCTACCGGCCATGTTGCCTCGGTAGTCTTGCCAACCCTCAAGATTGATCTGTGTTTTCGGCATTTTATAAATCCACTCAGTTTAAAGTTCGAAAATTAAAAAGAATACAAGCGGACCGAGTACGGTTCGTCAGTAACAACCATTAAAATATAATTTATGACTTAAAAAGTCAACGACTCCGCACAAATATCTTCCATTCCAAAGCGAAAAGCGCCTTTTTTGAAAAAATCTGCGGTATCGGTCGTTAAATATTTAACAATTCCACCCTTCGAAAGGCGTTTTTCCATATCCACATGCCTTTTCAGGTAGTCTAAAGTCTTGTCGGCGACGATATCTCCCTGGACTACCAGACGAACATGCGGTGGAAGTGCGGCCCGAATTTCGTCTTCGAGGAGCGGGTAATGCGTACAGGCCAACAAAACCGTATCGATTTCGGGATCAGCAGCAAGGAGCTGGTCCACATCCTTTTTCACAAAGAACCGGGAGCCTTCCGTGCCTCGTTCGCCATATTCCACCAGCGGCACCCACATCGGGCAGGCATGCTGAGTTACCTTAAGTTCCGGGAAAAAGTGGCTGATTTCAATAACATAGCTGTTCGAGGACACCGTTCCCGCCGTTGCAAAAATGCCGATATGTCCCGTTTTGGAGAACTTTCCGATTTCTTCGGCGGTCGGGCGAACTATGCCCAAAACACGACGATCCGGGAACTCGACCGGGAGCACCTGCTGCTGGATAGAGCGGAGCGCCTTTGCCGAAGCGGTATTGCACGCCAAAATCACGAGCGGGCACCCGCGATGGAAAAGTTCACGCACCGACTGGAGCGTGTAGCGGTAAATCGTCTCGAAACTGCGGGATCCATACGGCGCACGCGCATTATCCCCCAAATACAAGTAATCATATTCCGGGAGCGTGTGGCGGAGCTTTTGAAGAATCGTGAGCCCACCGAAACCAGAATCAAAGACGCCAATCATAAGCTTTTCCCATTTCCATAAGCGTCTTCCATTTTGCCGCGGACGTACGGGAGCAGTTCATGGCGCGGATCCATCGCATCGCCGCCATGAGATTTTTTAAACTCAACCGTATCTATCGGTTCAAGGATTTTCACGTTCACCGGGCGAGTTTTACAATTTTTGCGATGTTCCCAAGCTTCATCGGAGCCCTTCGTTACAATCGGCAATATAATAGCGTTCGCTTCGACAGCGAGCCTAAAGCAACCGCTCTTGAATGCAACCATTCCCTCGCGCTTGCTGCGAGTGCCTTCCGGGAAAATGAACAATCTCGGCATCTTGCCCGACTGCACCGCCTTCTGGATAATTTCTGCGCCGCCACCCTTTTCTCTATTAATAAAGACGCAACCGAGCTTGTGCATCCAGAAGTTCAAAATCGGAATGCGCTGCAACTGCGTTTTCGCAATAAAACCCACCGTACGCTGCAAGGCAAGGAAAGCAATCGGGATATCCAGATAAGAGCGGTGGTTCCCCATCACGAACACCGGGCGAGTCCAATCCACCTTGGCAAGCTGCGCCTGGTCCTCGATCGTCAAATCCACGCGGATAGCCTGCATGCAGAACCTTGAGAATTTTTGGACCTTTTCTTCGAGCCATGTATCCAAGTCCTTGCGGCGGAAAACATACATGAACGCAATTTTCACAATATACTCAAGCATAAAGAGGAGTATTCTTGCGGCGGCAAATATTCTAAATAAAATAACAGGCATATCTATCTCTGTCTTTAAATTTTCCTTGGGCAAAAAGCGGGACCGTTTCAGTTTCGCAAGGCGCCCTTTCCAATACCTACGTTTGCAATATAGCAAAACCAAGAAAGATTCTGCCCGCGTGACCCCGACGTAAAACAATCGACGTTCCTCGTCCAGCTGTTTTTTACGCTGCTCACGCGTTCCCGTGCATGTTCCCGGCGTAAGGCCCTCGGACATTCCCGCATAATAGACCACCGCATACTGGAGGCCCTTGGATGCGTGTACCGTCTCGACATGGATTCCGTCTTCGAGAAGTTCGCCGTTTTCCATCTCAGTCCCTGCAATAGGGAGTTGCGCCTCGCGGAGCGCTTCTTCGTAATACAATCGTTGACGGTTATAGCGCACAAGAATTGCAAAGTTTTTCCATTGGAGGTCATAGCTTTCACGGAGCAATTTGATGCTCGTGATGATCTTTTGCATTTCTACAACCGGGTCTTCACTCACCCACACTTCCGGTTCACGGTTCTCCTTGAAAATCGGAGAACCGCCCGAGCCACACATGTTGCCCGCCCGCAAAACTTTCCGCAAATGGACCGGTTTATTTTTAAAAATCTGATTCGAAAAATGTAAAATGTTCGCGACCGAGCGGTAATTCCATTCCAAGCGGATAAGCGAACTCTCCTTGAAGTCATCGCGAAAGCGATTGATATTTCCTATATCCGCCCCACGGAACCCGTAAATAGCTTGGTCGTCATCGCCCACGACAAAAAGCGATTTGCGTTCGCCCAACAGCGCCTTGACAAGCCTGTACTGCGACGGATTGATATCTTGATATTCATCGACAAGAATTTCGGACCATTGATTTTGAAAATACGCGCGCGCCTCCTCGTGATTTTCGAGCAAGTTTATCGCCTGATAAATAAGGTCTTCAAATACAACCTGACCGGATTCAAGCACCCGTTCACGCAAAGGTTCCAGTTTTTTTATAAGCGATAACGGATGCGCATCTGAAAAAAGTTCTTCGCGCGAGAATCGGAACTTTCGACCGCCGACTTTCGCAAGTTCTTGCATAAAAGACTTGTCGGCCGATTCCGTCGGCACCGGCATCTTCTTGAACCCGACTAGTTCATAAGCAAACGCACAAGGTCCCTGAGCCTCGTCGAAGGGCCGAGTCGCCACCCGTTCACTTCGGCCTTGCTCAGTGAACTTGTTCTCCCTGCAAATTTCACAAGGCCCCTGAGCCTGCCGAAGGGAGCCCGGCATCTTAGACTTCAGCATAAACAGCGCGAGCGAATGGAACGTACAAAGTCTTACGCCCGCATTCGGGAATAGCTTTTGCACGCGCTCTCGCATTTCAGCAGCCGCCTTCGCCGTAAACGTGAGCGCCAAGATTTTCTCCGGTTGCACACCGCACAAAATACGATACTGGATACGCTTGGTCAAAACCGAAGTCTTTCCCGAACCCGCTCCTGCCAAAATTAAAAGTTGACCGTTCTTTTCATGATCGTGCAACACCGCCGCACGCTGGTCCGAATTAAGCCCCGCCAAAATATTTTCTACATCCATATTAATTCAATCGTATTTACAAAGAAGTACCGAACACGTCATCCTGAGGACTGCAAGGACGAAGGATCCAATGCAGAACATAACTGGATTCTTCGCTTCACGATGTTACGCTCAGAATGACGTAAACGTTATTCTTCCAATACACGTAGCCCCATAAACTACAGGCTCATATAGCAAACGGATAAAATTAAGGATATAAGAAACTATGGGTCCTATCGCGTCAGCCTTACGACCTTGCTTCAAGATGACCATTTGCATTTTTCGGTGTTGACGGCACGGGTTTCTGCCCAACCAAGAACACGACAGCACCGAACAAACTCAATATCAAACTTACAAAATAAGCAAGCAACTGAATCACGACCGATTCAAGACCGGGCACTCCAGCACGTGCAAAAAGCGACTGCGCCAAAAATTCACGCGGACCAAAACCGCCAATCGAAATCGGGAGTGCACTCACAATAGCAACAAGCGGAATGTAATAGAAGTACCACGACATCGAGAGGTTCACGCCAACCGCAATCCCGCAGAAAAAGTGGACAAAGATGCGCAACGCCTGAGTGACCGTCGAAAGGCAAATGATGTTTACCCAAAGTTTCTTGGAACGGAACTTCTGGAATCGTTCAAACATGCGCAACAAGCGCGTCTCGATTTTTTCGGGCAGCACCTTCCCCGCCATGCGGCAAAAGAAGCGGCCAATGCGGCGGCTCAAAAGCCCAGCAAACATCACACAGAAGCCCATGAAAATCCAAACTGACGGCCACATGAACGCACGCTGTTCAGGGTCATGTACAAAGAACAACACACCGACCGCAAGCGCAAACAACGTAATAAAGAAAAGTCCAAACAAACGATCAAATACCGTAGCCGTAAAACCCGCACCAACGGTATCTTGACCGCCCTGCACACGGATGTCGTAAACTTTCTTGGCATCGCCACCAACGTTTCCCGGCATAAAGTTATTGAAGAAAAGTCCGACATGATAAAGCTTGAGGAGCTTTCCATATTTCATGTGGACGCCCTGTTTTTCGAGCAACAACTTCCACTGGTAGCAAGCCGTAAAGTTCGAGACCGCAAGGCAAAGAAGTGCAAGCACAAGCGGGAACACACTGTTGTTTTTAAACAAGTTGGAAAGGTCACTTGCACTCCATTCCGGATCGCTCACAATGTTACGATAGACAAAGTAAGCAGGAACAAGCGTTACCACCAGTTTCAAGCAAAAAATAATCAGCGACTTGAGCTTCGGATTCAATTTCATTTTCGTACGCTCCTCTCGATCGTACGTTCCAACAATTCTAGAGTTTCGCGAGCAGACTTTTCCCAACTGAACGTGAGCGCATAACGCTTGGCATTCCGGCCAAGATTCGCACGCCATTCAGCATCGCCATAAACTTTTTCCATTGCAGATGCACACGCGGGCGCATCTCCCGACGGGAACAGAATTCCCGTCTCGCCGTCACGGACGCTGTCGCGCAGTCCCGGCACATCCGACGCGAGCGTCGTCTTGCAGAGCTGCGCCGCTTCCATCACCGTCAGACCCCAGCCTTCCTTGTAGCTCGTCTGCAACAGCGCAAGCGAAGACGAAAGCAGTTCGTACTTGCGAGCAGCAGGCACAAAGCCCGTCAGTTCCACCTTGCCTTCAAGTCCATGTGCTTTAATCCAAGCGGGAAGCTTTTTCAAAAGCGGACCACCGCCAACAATTTTCAACTGAACTTCGGGATGTTTCTGCGAAAAAATTTCAAACGCTTCGAGCGCCGTCCAAATTCCCTTGTAGCGATGCACGCGAGACAGCCAAATGAAATACGGAATCGCACTCGCTGCGGGACTAGCCGCATTTTCACAAGAATCCGCGGCACTTGTCGCGAGCAGCGCAGTCACCGAAGGCATTTCCGACCCGTTATAAATCACGGAGATTCGGCTTTCGTCCACGCCAATTTCGGCAAGTTCTTTCTTGGTACTCGGGCTCACCACCACGAACGGCTGCGTACGGTAGAACAACGGAATGATGCGTTCAAAGAACCAGACGCCAAACGCAATCGGGAAAAACGCTTCGGAGAAAATCGACTTCCGCCACAAGTGATGCATCTGCACCAATAGCGGCTTGCGGACGAACCAATGGGCAAAGACCGGCAATTTGTTCAAATCCTCGACGACAACATCGAAGTTGAATTCGCGATCGAGCTTTTTCAAATTCATAGCGACCGTCAATTGGAACATCAAATCGCCGCCCTTGCGGACAACCTGAATTCCATCGACAACTTCGCGTTCCTTTGCGCCCGGGAACGATGTCGTAAACAGGACAACTTCATGCCCCATTTCTACAATTTTCGAGAAGATGCGATGCAAATGCTTTTCGGCGCCACCGGCTGCCGGATGCATGCGATCTCGATAATTTACGACAAGGATTTTCAAGCAACTACCTAAGGTTTACGGCCAATAACACCAATGCAAAGCTGAGTGTAGTGCATCACCGGCACAGACTGGAGGCTATCCAAAATTTTGTCCTTAATTTTCTGGTAAGCCGTTCCATCCAGCGGATACTTCGGAAGTTCAATACCGAACTTAAAACAGAGTTCGCGCAGAATGCGGTAGTAAAGGTTCGGACGCATCCAGTCGCCATAAGCGTAAACACATTCAAAGCCGGCATCACGCATAAGCTTCTTGAGTTGTCCCATCGTGAATTGCTTTTCCCAACCGGCAAACCACTTGTCCATCGCGATCAAGATATGCTTGATAATCGTGTACGGGTGTACCGTCTGCGGCACGTCGCAAAGGCAGCAACCGCCATGCTTGACGATGCGGTAATTTTCCTGAATCAGCGGGAGCGAATCCTTGAAGTGTTCGGCCAAACCCTGGTGGAACACCAAATCAAAAGTGTTGTCCGGAAACGGCGACTTGAAAGCATCGCCACGAACCAAATGCAAATTCGTAAGGCCTTCGCGTTCACGGAGCGAATTCACAATTTTAAGGCTGTTTTCGGCGTAATCGAGCACATAAACATCGGCGCCGAGGCGAGCAAGTTCGGCACTATCGCGACCGGTTCCTGCACCGACCTCCAAAACCTTCAAGCCCTCGAGCTTAAAATTTTTCTTAATAGCTTCTATAATAGACGGCGAAGACGGATAGACCTTGTCCATGTCGTTCTTGCGCTGCCAAAAACGGTTCCATACGGATTGATCGGGTTCTTTAATCGACATAACGGG
>CAMZFJ010000012.1 GCA_947306025.1 uncultured Fibrobacter sp. | reverse complement strand
GTTTTAGGTGGTTCGACAAGCTCACCAACCTTGTTAAGGTCCCTGAGCGTGCCGAAGGGTCGAATTAAACTGCGATTTTATCGCCTAATCCCTAACCACTAACCACTGTTTACCAACCACTTCCTACTGTCTACTAACCCATACTTCACAACTGCAAAATATTCTATAATTACCATAGAAAAATCATAAACAAACCATTTAAAAAAACGAGGATACTTTCATGGACATGAGCAAAATGCTTAAGGACCTTCAGAAAATGCAGAGCAAGATGCTTAAGGCACAAAACGACCTCAAGGCACAGAGCTTTGACGCCGAAGCAGGTGGCGGAATGGTGAAGGTCGCCATGAACGGAAAGGGCGTGCTCACGATGGTCAAGATCAATCCCGATGCCGTCGACAAGGACGATGTCGAAGCTCTCGAAGACCTCATCATGGCTGCAGTCAACTCTGCCGTCAAGAAAAAAGATGACGCCACCCAGTCCAGCATTTCTGACATCACAGGCGGCATGAAAATCCCCGGTTTGATGTAATTTTCATCAAATTTCGCAAATTTTGCTGCATTTCATCCCCTAAAATTTGCGCTTCATCAATTTCCAAAAAAGCCACCCTTATAGAAAGGGTGCTTTTTTTTTACATTTGGCAAGCTAATAATGTATTAGGAGAACGAATGTCAAGGAAATTTTTAGTCCTTTCTGCCCTAGCGTTAGGGTTGATTGTACCAGCCTCGGCAAAAACCTACACCCGAGAAGAAGCGGTTCAGACCGCCATGGAAAACTCAGCCGATATCAAATCTGCTGAAGAAGACCTCGTTAAAGCATCTTCCGCAGTAGATGGCGGTTATGGTGCAGCTTACCCACAAGTTGACTTGAACGCCGATATCAAATGGCTTTTGGGACGTGATGACGTAACGTTCGGCACCCCAATAGCTGATGCAGCCAATGACACTTCTATGGGAGCCAACAAATTCGACAAAAAAGTTGCAGCCCCCACTCTTGATGGTTTATCCAATGCAATGAAAGCCCAAGCTTACCCTTGGCAATCTTCCGTAAGCCTTACGGTTTCGCAAGTGCTCTACGCAGCAGGCCAAATCGGTACAGGTATCAACATCGCAAAAGGCTATAAGCTCCTCGCCGAAACACAACTTGCAGACAAAAAATCCAGCGTCCGCTACGATGTCGAAAAAGCCTTTAATAACTTGCTCTTCATGGATTCTTCCATAACGATTCTCGAAGAAAACATCAAGTTGACCGAAGCCAACGTAGAACTTGCAAAGCAGAGCGTTATTAGCGGCACGGGTAAAGAGCTCGATCAAATTCGTGCAGAACTCGCTCTTGAAGGTCTCAAATCCAAGTACGAAAAAACAAAAAAAGACCGCATTCTTGCAAGAAACAACCTTTTGAGCACCATGGGCCTTGATTGGGACTCTAATGTAGAATTCTCTGGAGAACTCCGTAGCCCCGAATCCAATTTGCCTTATCCAGACACGGCTATGAGCAATGTTTTGCAGCGTCGTAAAGAAATCGCACTTCTCAAGACAAAAGAAGATATCGAAGCTAACAAAATCGACATTGCCGAAGCCGAATACAAGCCGACAGTAGCCCTGTATGGCGGAATCGTCTACAGCAACAATCAAAACGAATTCTACAAGTGGGACGCCCCAAAGTGGAGCAAATTGAACAAATTTGTAGGCCTTAAATTGACTATGAACCTTTTCAAAGGTTTCCAGTCCCAAGAAGGTGTTGTCCAAGCAAAGTCCACTCTCCGCTCTGCACAGATTGCACGCGAAAATGCAGAACGCGGTTTCCGCATTCAAATCGAATCTTGCGCCAATACACTCGAAGATGCACAAACTCAGCTCGGCATTCAAAAGCGTCAAGTCGACTTGGCAACCCGCAATTACGATATGACCGAAGCTGCTTACAAAATTGGCCGCGAAACACAAAT
Source organism: uncultured Fibrobacter sp. (assembly GCA_947306025.1). The sequence goes on along the minus strand of CAMZFJ010000012.1, from coordinate 14,460 downwards.
CAACCTGCTTGATGCAAACGTGAAACTTCGCGAAGCAAAAGTGGACTACATGCAAGCGGTGCTCAACTGGAATGACGCCTACAACGCATTGCTCCAAGCCACAGGTGAATACTAAGATTTAAGAGGAAGACAACAATCATGAAAACGATTACAAAAACACTCATTACTATTTCTGCCCTGTCGCTCCTCCTTGCCGGATGTGGCGAAGCCAAGAAAGACGCAAAGTCCGAAAAGAAAGTTTCGACCATCGAAGAAATCCAGAAGGTTAAAGGCAAGCCCGCCCGTGTCGTAAAGGCCAACATCGTAAAGCTCACCGACGTCCGCGCCTTCAGCGGCACTATTGAAGGCAGCCAACAGACAACCGCAACAGCCAAGCTCGGCGACCCGATTGCCAAGATTAACGTCAAAGTCGGCTCCAAGGTCAAGAAAGACCAGGTCCTCGCCAAATTCGTATTCACCGGCGATAACACCAGCTACCAGCAAGCTAAGGCAAACATCGAACTTTCTGAAAAGACTCTCGCCCGCACTAAGGAAGTGCAAGCCAAGGGTGGCGTTTCTCAACAGGACGTCGATCAACTCGAAACGAAGTTGAATGTAGACAAGATGAACCTCGAAACCGCACGCCGTGCAACACTCGTGCTCGCCCCGTCTTCGGGTACAGTTACCGAAGTGAAGTACAAGGTCGGTGAAGTCCCGGGTGTCGGTGGTGCCATGTTCACCATCGCAAACCTCGACAAAGTAATCCTCAAGCTCAACGTCACAAGTTCCGAAATCGGATTCTTCAAGAAGGGCGCCAAGGCAACAATCGAACTGAACGGCGAAAAGCTCCAAGGCGAAGTGAGCCTCATCCCGCTCGCCGCAAACCCGATTACGCGTTTCTTCCCGGTCGAAGTCACCTTCAAAAACAAAAATCGTAAACTCCTCCCGGGCATGTACCTCACCACAAAGATTGACGCCCGTGAAGTCACCGGCGTTACCGTCCCTGTCGAAGCCATTGTCTATAGCAACGGCGTGAACTCGGTCTGGATTGTCGATAAGGAAGGCAAGGCCAAGCGCAAAATCGTGCAACTCGGAGTGCAAACCAAGACCGACATCCAAATCAAGGATGGCCTTAGCGAAGGCGACGTCGTGATGGTCGAAGGCCAGAACCGCATGAACGATGGCGACAAGGTGCTGATTGTCGAATAATCGACACTGGAGAATAGCCAATGATTAAAGCCAGTATTTACAAACCAATCACCATGCTCATGGTCATCTTGACCGTGGTGGTGTTCGGTCTTTATACCTATTCCATGATGGTGGTGGACTTGATGCCGAAATTCGAAGTCCCCGTGGTTACGGCCACCATCATTTACAAGGGCGCAAACCCTGAAGAAATCGAAACCACAATTATCAAGCCGATTGAAGAACAAGTGGAACTCGTGGACGGTATCGACTACGTGCAATCCATCTGCTTGGAAAACTACGGCATTATCGTCGCCATGTTCAACATGGGCGTGAACGTGGACGTTGCCGCAAACGACGTGCGTTCCAAGGTGGACCTCGCCTCTGCGGACTTCCCAGATGCTGTACAGGCGCCGATTATTTCGAAGGTCGATATTAACGGTGCTGCCATCATGGCAATTTCGTTTACCGGCCCTCTGAACTCTACGGAACTCCGCCAGAAAGTCGAAGACGAAATCGAACCGCTCTTCACCTCTGTTTCCGGTGTCGCAAGCGTCGATATCTTCGGTGGTACAACCCGCCAGATTGCCATCGAAGTCGATAAGGAAAAGATGATGGACCGCGGTGTCGATATCGGCACCATGATGGGCCTTTACGGCATGTCCAACGTAAACCTCCCGATTGGTGAAGTTATCGGCAAGCACAAGAACACGTCTGTGCGTACCGCAGGTAAGTTCAAGAACCTCGATGAAATGCGCAACATGGAAATTCCGACGGAAAAGGGAGTGGTCAAGCTATCCGAAATTGCCGTCGTGAAAGATACCATCGAAACAATTACATCGACTTCCCGCTTTAACGGCATCAACTCAGTCGCTCTCGATATCAAGAAGCGTTCCGACGCAAACGTCGTGGAAGTTTCCAGAGGCGTGCTCAAGCGTTTGGAAGAAGTCAACAAGACTCTCCCGGAAGGCTTCAAGCTCACGCTTATTTACGACAAGTCCGAAGCTGTGAACGAATCTATCGATAACGTTATTCAAAACATCATTATCGCCATCGTACTTACCGCGGCCCTCTTGCTCAAGTTCTCGACGATGATTATTGCAGCTCTAACCATGCCGATTTCCGTGATTGGTGCATTTACACTCATGTACTTTGCAGGATTCGGCATCAACATGATGTCCCTCATGGCTCTTTCGAGTTCCGTGGGTCTGTTGGTGACAAACTCCATCGTCGTGCTTGAAAACATCAACAGCAAGTTGAACCAAGGCCTTGACCCGAAGGAAGCCGCCTACAAGGGCACCTCCGAAATCATGATTGCCATCATGGCATCAACACTCACCAACGTCTGCGTGTTCGTGCCTATCGCATTCATGAAGTCTATTGTAGGTATCTTCTTTAGAACATTCGGTATGACCATGGTGTTTGCAACGTTCGTGTCGCTCCTCGTGACATTCACGCTCACACCGCTTATGGCCGCCTACTTGTTCAAGGGTAAAAAGAAAGACGAAAACGGCAACATCATCGAAGAAAAGCCAGGCATTATCGAATCCGCTCTTGGTATTTTCCCGAAAATTTTGAACGGTTTCCGTTTTGTCTATTTGAAGATGCTTGGATTCTGCCTTTCTGTTCCGGGCGTGATTTTCCAAGTTGTAGCACTAGTCCTTACTCTCATGCTCGTCGCAAACCTCGCCAAGAACAACTTGACCGTTGAACTTACCCCGAGACAAGACCAAGGCATGATGAGCATCAAGCTCGAAATGCCCGTAGGTACGAATATCGAAACGACCGACAGTGTCGCACGCATTATCGAATCCCGCGTCAAGGATATTCCTGAAATTGTTCACTACAGTATGAACGTGGGTGGTTCCAACGGCTTTACGACCGTAAACCAGGCTACCATGCGTGTAAGGCTCTTGAAGGACTGGGAAAAGAAGAAAATGAAGGACTGGAAGGGCAGACACCGCAGCACCGACGAAATCGTCGATTCCATCCGCCCGTACCTCGCCAATATTCCTGATGCCTACATTTCCGTGAAATCCACCTCCGCCTCTGAAATGCAGAACAACTCCGCCGGTGACGTGGTGCTCGAAGTGAGCGGTCTCCATGCAGACTCCGTGATTAAGGCTTCTCAAATCGTCCTTGACCGCGTCAAGGAAAAAATTGACGGTATCGTGGATATCAAGACAAGTTACGAAGCCGGTAAGCCGGAAATCCGCTTGGTTCCGAATCGTGCAGCACTTGCCGACTACGGTGTAACGCTAGAAACCGTCGCAAACTACAACTACATCGCAGTGAACGGTTTCGAAGCAGGACAATATACCGAAGACGGTGAAGAATACGACGTTTATGTGCGCTTGATGGAAAAGGATAGACAGAGCCATGCCGACATCGAAGACTTGCCTGTCAAGACGCCAAAGGGCTACGTAAGTGCAAGTGAGCTCTTCCACATCGAAGATGGTGCAGGTCCGACGCGTATTGACCGTAAGCGCAAGATGAGACGTGTTGACGTTTCGATGAATTTGCTCCCGGGCCACACGACCGGTGAAATCATGGGCAAGCTTGGCGAACTTACCGCAAGCATGAAGGACGAACTCCCGGAAGGCATCACGTTCAGCTTCGGTGGTAACGCCGACATGCAGAACGACATGCAGAAGGAATTCATGACGGCAATCGTGATGGCAATTCTCCTCACCTATATCTTGCTGATTGCTCTCCTCGAAAGCTTTGCCCAGCCGTTCATTATCATGACGACCATCCCGATGGGCGCTATCGGTGTGCTCCTCGCCCTTATCTTTACCGGCAAGGCACTCTCCATGATTGCCCTCATGGCTATCGTGATGTTGATTGGTGTGGTCGTAAACAACGCCATTCTTTTGCTCGACGAAGCAAACCGTCTGTTGCGTAGTGGAAGCATGGGCCGCCGTTCGGCAGTGTTGACCGCAGCAAAGTCCAAGTTCCAGCCGATCATGCTTGCAACGCTTGCATCCGTGATTGCACAGCTTCCGCTGGCATTTGCTCTCGGTGGTAACGTGGCCGCCATGACGCAGCCGATGGGTATCGCCTCTGTGGGTGGTTTGATTGTGTCCGCAGTGCTTACCATGTTCCTTGTGCCGACATTCTTCTGGCTCCCGAACGCCCTCTTTAGCAAGGCAAAGAAAGGCGCCAGCAAAGTCAAGGCAAAGTTCAGCAAGGCATAATTAAATTTCATTAGACAACTCCGCAAAGTCCCCCACCCGGGGGACTTTTTTGTGCAGTGTCATCCTGAACAAAGCCCGTAAGGGCGACGTGAAGGATCCAGTTAAGCTTTGATTTTTCACAACAAGAAATTACTGGATCCTTCCCCCTTCGGTGTCAGGATGACTTTACGGCACTTTGCAAACCATAGGTTGCAAAATTTTCAGAAAATAGATTTTTGAGTTTTTTTCTTTGTATTTTACGGGAATGAATCAAATAAACTTGTCTAAAAAATGGTGCCAGAGAAACGGAATTGCAATCATAGACAGGGATTGCAATAGAGAATGTAATAGAGAATGCGCGGCCATAAAAGTCGCCGTTCCAAACGCAAATGACGAACTCTTGCTTGAGAAAATTCGTTTTATCACGCAGCAACAAATCATCCCCGAAGAGCACTCCCCCGCCGAAATACGGCTGATGCACAGCCACGCGGATCCCATCGATGATGAAGATTTATTCAAGCATATCAAGCAGCTGGACGCATCGCGAAACTCGTCTTGGGAATCGGAACCGATTATAAATCTCGTCGATAGCCTTATCGTAAAAGCGCTGCAGCGAAAAGCAACCGACATTCACCTTGAGCCGATGACAGACTCGCTTCGAGTGCGCTTTCGCATTGACGGACTTTTAACGGAATACCGCACGTTTCCGCAATGGCTTGCCGAGCCCGTTTTAATCCGCTTGAAAGTCATGGCAAATGTCGATATCACGGAACGCCGATTGCCGCACGATGGAAGCTTTGCATTTGAAGATTTTCGCGAGAAAGTGAACGTGCGCTTAAGTACAATCCCGATTAGCAATGGCGAAAAATGCGTTTTGCGATTGCTCCCTGCAAACGATTCTGCGCAGACGCTAGCAAGCCTAGACTTTAGCGAAAAAACGCTACAAGCACTACGCCGCATTTTCAGCGCTCCGCAAGGGCTATTCCTCGTCACTGGCCCGACAGGCAGCGGCAAAACAACAACGCTTTACGCAGGCCTCCGCGAAATCATCCAGCAGAAAATCAATGTCACGACAATCGAAGACCCTGTCGAATACGAGCTTCGCGGCGCCAATCAAGTTCCCGTAAATGAAAAGTGCGGATTCACATTCGCAGTTGCGTTGCGCTCCATATTGCGACAAGATCCTGACGTGATTCTCGTTGGCGAAATCCGCGATGCAGAAACCGCACAAATCGCATTACGCGCGGCGCAAACGGGGCATTTAGTTTTAAGCACCCTGCACACGAACAGCGCCAAAGGCGCGATGCCTCGCTTAATAGACCTCGGCGTACCCAAAAGCGTCTTGGACGAAGCTTTACTCGGCATTTTCGCTCAGCGCCTCGTGCGAAAAACAGCAAAATGCACGGATGCCGACGCTTTGGATAACGCAACAAACGCACCCAAATATAGCGGCAGAACAATCGTCTGCGAATTGCTGTTACCAAGCGGCTCCTACGCCGATAGCACCATGCACGTTAACGCGCAAAAGCTAGTGATGGAAGGAATCACCGACGAAAACGAAATCGCAAGAGTACTTGGAAATAGGTAATAGGTTTTAGGTTACAGGGATTAGGAAAAGAATCACGAGCTTCGCTCGTCTTTATAAGGAGGCGAAGCCTCGATTATCATCCTAACACCTAATACCTAACCCACTAAAACCTAATTCACTTTTTCCCGCCGAACCACGAATTAATATCGTCGCCTTCTTTCATCGAAAAATTAAGGTTTTCAAGACCTTCGCCAAGTACAATCGTACGAATACCAGCCTGTTCAAAAACAGATTGCAAATACTCTGTACCGCTGCGGCCCGCTTCATCTTTGTCCAAACAAAGCATAACATTCTTATTTTTGAAAAGCGGGAGCCATTCGGTCTTGAACGAGCGCACGCCGGGAATGCCAATTGCAGCAATATTTTGTCCTAAAAACGTAAGCGTATCAATCACACCCTCGCACAAATAAACCCAGCCCGGCTTTTGATCAAGAACCGAAACGTTGTACGGATACGGAACCGTTCCGCGCAAATTCAATTCCTTGGGAACAACGGAGCTATCAATGGCTCGTGCCTGAAAATAAAACGAACGGCGTTTGGCATCGAGGTAAGGGAAAAATAGCGGATGCTTGTAATACCTCAAATTCCCTTTTTCATTGAAAAGCCCTACATACTTGAGAACTTCTAAATCGTAAGTATCCTTGAGTTTATTATTCAGCATACCATAATCTGTAATCGTGCGCAAAAGCATCTTATCCCAAATCGGCTTGTGTATGCGACGACGAGCCAAGTATGCCGCCGCAGGAGTCCTATCGACCGGGCTCAACATTTTCAGGAACGAAAGGATAATCTTCTTGCGTTCATCTTCACTCACAAGTTCTTTTGCAGGCTCCGGTGAATGATATTCAAGAGCCGCTTCGCGCACTGCGACTTTCGCCACAAGCGAGGCATTTTGCGCGGACGTATGAACCGGCGCCGGAGTAACAGCGGGCGAAGCATTAGGTGCAGCCGCATGATTTTGCATCGGCAATTTTGCACCCGGCACCAGGAATCCATACGTTTCCTTGAGCCAGTTCAAAGCCTCTAAAAAGGAACAATTCTTGACAATCTGAACAAGCGAAATCACATCGCCGCGAACATCGTCACACACCCAGCAACGGAATGTTCCCCGTTCTTCTGAAAAAGAAACCGAAGGCGTTCTATCGCCATGAGAATGGCGCGTCGGGAAAAAGCAACGGCAACGATTACGCACCACAGGTATGCCTAAGTCTACAGCGACCTTCGTAATCGAGAGTGCAGCCTTAAATTGTTTGAGTTCCTCTTCTGTCATTGCACAAAGAATATATATATTTTCGTCATGATTATTCTTGAAAATGTACCGATGAGCGAGCGCACATCCTTTAAAGTAGGCGGTCCCGCAAAATATTTTGTCAAAGCAGAATCTGTTGATGATATAAAAGAAGCTATTCAGTTTGCAAAAGAACATTCGCTTCCAAACTTCATTCTCGGGAAAGGCACCAACTTGCTCGTGTCTGACCGCGGATTCAACGGCATCATCATCCAACTCGGTAAATTTTTCTCGGAAATTTCAAATCTTGGCAACGGGAAAATCCGCGCCAAAGGCGCCACTCCACTCGCCCGCCTCGCCCGCTATTCGATTAACGAAGGCCTTGCCGGAATCCACAAACTGGCAGGAATCCCCGGAAGTCTCGGCGGCGCGATTTACATGAACGCAGGCGCTTACGGCCAAGACGTTTCTCAAACTTGCATAGAAGTAGAATCAATTGATGCCGACGGCAACTTGCACAAACGCGCTGCAAAAGATTGCAACTTCGGCTATCGCCATAGCGTCTTCCAAGAACTCGCAGCGTCCGCAACTTCTACAGAAAGCGCCGAAACCATTCTCGCCGCAACATTCCAGCTCACGCCCGCCGAAAGCATTGGCAAAACAACTAAAGATCTTGAAGCCGAAATGCAGGAATGCATGACAAAGCGTCGCAATTCGCAGCCGCTTTCCATGCCGAACGCAGGCAGCACATTCAAGCGCCTCGACGCAGGCGCAACCGCAACACCCACGCAAATTGCGCCCGGCTACTACATCGAGCAAGCGGGTTTAAAAGGCTTCCGTATCGGAGGGGCCGAAGTCAGCCGCGTCCACGCCAACTTTATCGTCAATGCCGGAAACGCCACAGCCGCCAACATCAAAGCGCTCAGTGAACACGTTCAAAAAGTTGTGGCCGAGAAATTCAACATTCAATTAAAGCGCGAAATAATTTTGCTCGGGGATTTCTAGACTGCAGTGGATCCTATCGACAAGCCGCTAATCGCAAACGACCGTTTTATCGTCTGCTTCAACTGGCAACGGATCGTACTTGTTTAAAATCCACACAATCAGCACGTAAACCGAGCCGCCGATAAATCCACCCAGGGAATCCGCAATCAAGTCCATCGCGTCACAGCTACGGCCTTCCACAAACAACTGGTGGTATTCGTCGGTACAACCATACGCGAGCGCCAAAAGCATCACAATCACAACCTTGAGCCACGGTTTTACAGACCACTGCCTGCGAGCCCACCACATGCAAAAGCAACCTGCCAACGTGGCGTATTCGCAAGTATGCGCAAGCTTATCCCACACATGCGGAAAATCTTCCAGCTCCGCAGAAGTCATCGAAGAAAGCTTGAATATAATCGCCATGCAAAGGATGGCCGGAACTTTTCTGAAAAAAGGATACTTGTCAAATAACGATTCAAACATGCGCCAAATTTAGCTTTTTAAAAAAGCTATTCGTTCTTGAGCAGGCGCTTGGACACGACGTTTTTATACTCTTCTTCCGCCGTCATATCGCTGATTCGGTTACTCTTTTTGCCGCCTTCGTAATTTTCAAAATAGCAGTAAGTCTCATAAACTTTTCGACCCTTGATGCGCTTGCCATTCACAAAATACACCCAGATTTCGATATGCGCAATTCTGTTCTGTTTGAGTCGGAGCGGAAGTTTGAAAGAATTCGTCATCAATTCATCGCCACTAAACGTCTTAATAATAGCGCCTTTACGCTTGACCACGATCTTCTTAATTTGCTTTAAATCAGCGCCCATCAAGCCAGCCACGCTAAAACGCAGCGTCGCCGGGATATCGCGCTCTTCGGGCAGCACGTGGATGCGTTCACGCCCCGAGCCTTCAATCACGACTGTGGGTTTGAGAATTTTGGGTTGTTGGGCCGTATCTTTTACAACATGAGTCTTACGTTCATCTGCCTTTGTCAAAACCTCAGCCATTTTCGCCGAAACAAAATTCGTGATCCACGTATGGCAAATGTATTCCACCTCGCCATTGCTACAATTGACGACAAAGCGCTTCGGTCCAAACGCCGTAGAATCAGCCCATTCAAAAGTCCGCTTATAAATCCCGCTTTCAGGAATCGTATCTACAAAGCCCTGCACCGAAACAATGCTGCCCGGCATAAATAGCGCTTCCAATGTAACACTAGGCTTTCCGATGTATTCGTTCAATATCTTCGGCTTAAACGCCACCTGCGTTTTCTTTATTAAGCTATCGGCCTTCTTTTTATAAGCGTTATCGAAAGTCTCCAACAAAGCAGCAAGTTTATCAAGATTCAACTTTGAAGCATGAATCCCAAGCTCAGACGCAGTCTTTGTCGCCACAGAATCAATGGCTCGCGCCAAAAATAACGTTCCCGAACTTGCAAGCGGAAGAATTTTAATGCCATTCACATTTGCAATCAAAGTCTGCCCGTTCTTGATAGACTGTTCTAAATCTGATTTTACAGCAACAACCGATCCTTCCTTAAGCGAAGAAACTTCTAAGCCATCGATATTTTCAACAAAACCCACCGCACTGCGAACCACGGACACAACGTTTTCAGTACTGATTTCAAATTCATCCTTGATCGCTTGCTTTTGCACATCAAACATCAGCCGCCCTTGACGGAGTGCCACCGACATCGTTCGTTTCAAGGATTCTATCGTCGCGTCAAACTGGATTACCGATTTTCCATCGACCTTTAAAGCAGAACCATCGGCCACAGAAAGTACGACCGACGAGGCAACTCCAGCCTCCAGTTGCGTTTTTTCAAAGACATTCTGTCCAACATCTAAAGAATAAGCATCGCCATCAATGATAATCTTGGCATCACCCGTTATTTCGCGAACCGTAGCGTTAAAGACATGTTTGTCAGACAAAACCTTATTTGCATTTTTCTTTTCGCCATCACAAGCACACAAAGCACCCGATAAAACAAGCGCTGTTCCCAAAGCTCCCACTCGAAAAAGTTTAGTCTGAAAAATGGCTACCATGTTTTTTAATCTAGTAATAAAAATTTCAAAAAAGAAATTTAAAACCACATCACCCCCTCGATTAAAAACAGGAAATTGTCCACCATCACACGATTTAAGAAAAACAAAAATACGTGACAAAATGAAATTATATAATAATTTCTAAATTTTCAACCATGAAAGCGATTATTTTGAAAGCAGGGCGCGACAAATCGGCCCTCCGTTACCATCCTTGGATATTCAGTGGCGCCATTGACGAAGTTGTCGGTGACCCGGAACTCGGTGACGTTGTTGAAGTTTACAGCTACAAGAGCGATTTTCTTGGTCTCGCGGCGTATTCCCCCAAATCCCAGATCCGGGGCCGCTTTTGGACCTTCGGAAACGAAGGCAAGAATACCAAAATCGACCGAGAATTCTTTAGCGACATTCTCGACCGCGCAATTGCCTCCCGCAAGAGCCGCGGATTCGACATCCACGACAAAGAAAGCGCATTCCGCCTCGTGAACGCCGAAAATGACGGCATTCCGGGCTGCATTATCGACAAATACGCCGATATTTACTCTGTCGAAATTCTCGCTGCCGGTGCCGAAGTCAACCGCAAAATCATTTACGAACTGCTCGCCGAAAAGACGGAATGCCGCGGCATTTACGAACGCTGCGATTCCGAAGTCCGCAAAAAAGAAGGCCTCCCCCTCCGCACGGGCGTTGTGTTCGGCGAAGTTCCTGACGAACCGGTCATCATCAACGAAAACGGCATTCTGTTCCCCATCGACGTGAAGAACGGCCACAAGACGGGCTATTACCTCGACCAGCGCGATGCCAGACGCCGCGTCGGCGAACTCACCGCAGGCAAAAAAGTGCTCAACTGCTTCTGCTACACCGGCGGATTCGGGCTCTACGCGCTCCGTGGCGGCTGCGAAAAGGTTTACCAAGTCGATGTTTCGAAGGACGCGCTCAAGCTCGCCAAAGAAGGCATCATGAGGAACAAACTAAGCACGGCTCACGCCACACATGTCGAAGCAGATGTATTCCAGTACTTGCGCAAGTGCCGTGACAAGGCCGAAACATTTGACTTTATCGTGCTCGACCCGCCAAAGTTTGTCGAAAGCAAGGACAATTTGCAGAAAGGCGCCCGCGGTTACAAGGACATCAACCTGCTCGCGATGAAATTGCTCGCCGAAGGCGGCATGCTTGCCACATTCAGCTGCTCCGGGCTCATGGAAATGGATCTTTTCCAGAAAATCATCGCCGATGCTGCCGCTGACGCCCACCGCCGAGTGCAGATTATCGAGCGTTTTGGCCAGCCCGCCGACCATCCCGTGAACACAGCCTTCCCCGAAGGGCAATACCTCAAGGGATTACTCGTTCAGGTCGTCTAAAATTCCTAAACGAAGGCCAACAGCCGAGCAAAAGTAAAATTTGAAAAATCTTACATAAAAATTATATACAGGTGACATCGCCTGTATTTTTTTATAGTTTTATAGAAGAGATGTTGGACTGTTTTTTTAGAGGTTTTGGAAATGTACCTGGTAACATATGATATTGGAAATTCCTTTATAAAAGCAGCACTCACAAAAATTAGCGATACAATCGAGTTCGTGGGCGCAACTGTTACTACAACGCACAGCACAACAACGCTGGGCGGTAAAGGCGTAGAACAGAGCACCGAACAATGGTGGGATTCCATCTGCCGTAGTACCAAAGAACTTCTCAAGAATTACAGTATTTCCAGCGACCAAATCAAGGGAATCAGTTTTTGTTCCCAAATGAACGGAACAGTTCTAGTCGATGAAAAGGGAAACACTGTGCGCCCGCCCATGACATTTCTCGACCGACGCGCCGATAAAGAATTGAAGGATTACTTCAATCACGGATTGAAATTTCACGGGTTAAATATTTGGAAGCTCCTCAAGGCGATGCGCCACACAAGCATGGTCCCAGTCGGAGCCTACAGCCCTGTTTGGAAATACAAGTGGGTCCAGAATAACGAACCCGAACTTTTCGCCAAGGTAGACAAGTTCCTTGACGTTGGCGACTACCTGCTGTTCAAAACGACAGGTCGCTTTGTGCGCACCGAAGATTCCGCATTCTGCTCGGCACTCAACGACTGCCGCAGAGGGCATTCTGGATGGAGCCACATCATGGCCCAAGCTTACGGCATTAACGAACAGCATTTGCCAGAGATTGTGCAAAGCACAGATATTGTCGGGCAAATCACGGAAACCGCAGCCGAAGAAATGGGTCTGGAAAAAGGAACGCCCGTCATTGCAGGTGGCGGTGACGTTGCCATGGTCGCCATTGGTTGTGGAAACACGCATAGCAACCTTACAGGCATTTACTGCGGCACCTCCGGTTCTGTTTGCACCGTTGTTGACCATATCATCCAGTTTGCCGACATCATGATGATTGCCGTTAAAGGCCCGAATCCCGCACAAAAGTACTTGTACGGCGAACTCGAAACCGCAGGTAAATGCTTTGCCTGGGCTCGTGAACTTATAGGCAAACTGGACAATTCCGAATACAGTTTCGAAGAATGCGCTTCACTTGTTTCAAAGGCAAAACCAGGTGCACGAGGTCTTTTGTTCACACCATTCATGAACGGATGCAAAGCTCCATTTGAAGATGGAAAAATCCGCAGTTCGCTTTCAGGCATTGACCTTGAAACTTCACGCGGTGATTTGCTCCGTGCAGTCATCGAAGGCATTTGTTTTCACTTCCGCTGGCTGCTCGAATGCCAGGCCAAGAAGTGCAAGGTTTCGGACACCATCCGCTTTGCTGGTGGACTTGCAAGAATCAACATCATGAACCAGATTCTTGCAGACATTACAGGGCATACCATTGAAACGGTCAAGCATCCGCAGTACGTGGGTGCACTTGGCGCCGCAGCCGTTGCCGCCATCGGGCTTGGACAAATGAAGTTCGAAGACATCCACAACTACATCGAAATCACGAACACGTACACGCCCGATCCCGAAAATCACGAGATTTACAACAAGCTCTACAAAAAATTCCTAGACAAAGTCAAGAGCGATCGAAAGTTAGTCGACTGAGCTTAGATAATTCGGAACTAGAAGTTATAAAGAATAAAAAAGGAACCCACCGGCCGGTGGTTTTCGGTTATACAAAAAATTCCCGCATTTGCGGGAACTAATTTTTTTTGTTCTAAGTTCTACAGCGAAACGATTTAAGTTCAAAGCACCAAGGTCAAACAACTATTGACCAATGACCATTGACAAACAACCATTTTACCGCTTATTGCGCGGAAGTTCGCTGGCATGCTTTTCGAGCCATACAGCATCTTCTAGAGCGCGTTCGGCTTCGGTTGCCCAATCGGAATCCGGGAATTCACGAACAACATCACGATAACGCGTTACAGCGCTGTGGAAGTCACGCATTTCGCGGTAAATATTGCCCATCTGGAGCATTGCAAAATAGCGTTCATCCGGCGTGATTTCATTTTCGAGCAAAGCCTTGTACATCTGGAGAGCGGCTTCGTTGTAGCCATCTGCATACAAAGCGTTGGCATTAGCAATAGAATTTGTTGCAGTCGGAGAGACATCTTCCTTCTGTGAGCTTACAGCCGTTTCAGCAGACCTCGCCTTGTCGTTCCCGGTCTTCTTAGCTTCTTTCAAAGCTTTAGCCTCGGCTTCCTTCAGAGCCTTTTCTTCGGCAGCGGCGTTAGCAACAGCATTGATTTCAGCCAAGCGGTCTTCGGCAGCCTTGCGGAACTTGGCATCCGGAGCAGCTTTTTTCAAGTAAGCCGCAAGGGACTTCTTTTCCAGATCCGTTTTTTTGCCCTTTTGATAAATCTTGGCCAAATAATAATTCGCTTCGTTACCGCGTTCCTTGTACGGAAGTCCCTTCTTCAAATTGAACTCGGCCTTGTCGTATTCTCCCATCTCATAACGAGTTAGGCCTGCATAGAAGTACGCACCGGCATCGCCAGGTCGCTTCGCAAGGGCGGCTCTCCAAAGCGGGGCAGCTTCGGCATAACGTCCTTCAGCAACCAAAGCTTTACCCTTTTCAAACGGATCTTCGTTATCAGCAGGAGCGGTTTGCGCAGCCTTCGGAGTTTCAGTCTTTGCAGGAGCTGCGGTTTTTGCAGCTGGAGTCGCTTGCGCGGTTTGTGCCGGTTGAGCAACCTTTGCCTGAGTTTTTGCTGGTTCAGCCTTTGCCGTTTCGGCCTTCGTTGCTGCCGGAGCCGCAGAAGCAGTCTTAGCGCCTTTAGTCTTTGCGCGTTCAGCATCAGCCTTTGCCTGCTGCCCCATAGCTTCGTAAGCCTTGGCCGCACCTTCG
>CAMZFJ010000011.1 GCA_947306025.1 uncultured Fibrobacter sp. | reverse complement strand
ATAGCGGGCGAAGCCGAAGAAACGCAAAAGAAAATTAGCGACACGGACAAGCGGCTTTCTGATAATGAAATGGCTTTGGAAAAAGTGGAAAAGTACATTGCCGAAAATCAGAAAGACGAATCGATTGATGGTCAACTTTCGCTTTTGAAATCGCAGATCGCAGAATGGAAAAATGAAAGCGAAAATGTTTCTGTCGAAGTGCAAAAACTAGAAGTTCTGAAAAAAGCTTTGCAGGATTTTGATGCGGACTTTGAAAAACAAAAGTTGGATTTGCGATCGTTGCAGGAATATTTGACGGAACATCAAGCGGATGCGGAACTTGTAAATGTTCTTCCTGAAATGAATGGCTTGGCAAATGATGCGGAACGTCATCATAAAGAATTGGTGCGCTTGCAAATTGAAATCGCTGCAAAGCAAAAGCAACTCGAAAATGTGAAGGTCGAATGTTTGCAAATTCTTGAAAAACTAACCGCTTTGCAAAAAAATAAAGAAACGATTATTCAAGAAGATATTCCTGTTGTTGTCGCGGAATTGCGCCGTAACTTGAAGCCTAATGAACCTTGCCCTGTCTGTGGTTCTCGCGAGCACCTCTCTTGCGAGGAATCCGTAAAGATTGAAAATGGCACAAATAGCCTTAATGATTTTGCAGATAAATTGCGCAAAATCAATAGCGAGATGGAGCAACTCCAACGTTCATTGGATAGCTTTACAACGCAACAGAAGCATTTTGAAGAAGTGCTCAGTGAAAATGCGCAAAAGCAAAAAGAAGAATCAGATGCGGAATCGAGTGCGCTAGAACAGCTGAATGCAAAACTCGAACCTTGGAAAATCTCTGCAACGCTTGAAACGGCGCGCGCAATTTTGCAAAAACTTTCTGAATTGAAGAACGCCTACTTGCAGAAAAAAGAAAAAGCCGATGCTTTGCAGAACGAAGTCAATCACGCTGCGGTAAATCGTGCAAGCCTTGTGGGTGAAGCAAATGCCGCCGAAGAATCGCTAAAAAAATCCCAATCTAAATTGCAAAAAGTTTCTCAGAAAATTGAAACGGCTCTTGCAGAATGGTTCTCGAACATCCGCATGGAAGATGTTGATGCGCTGCTTGCCGAACTAGAAAAGAAAAATTCCTGGTGGAAAAAAGCGCAGGAGAAAAAGCTCAAGGTCGAGAATGAATTGAACATGGACCGCTCCGCTAAAGTTCAGCATCAAGAAAATCTTGCGCAGGTAAAAATGCGGTTGGACGAAGCGGCTGCCAAGCAAAATGAAATCCAGCAAAATCTGGATGCGCTCGATACAAAGCGCAAAGAAATTTTTGGTGAAAAGTCTGTAGAAGTGGAACGCAATAAGGCGCGGACATTACGCGAGTCTGCGGAAAGTTGGGCAAACGAATCGCTTCGCAAAGAACAGCAAATGCGCGAAACGAAAATGGCTCTTGACAATTCCATTGCGGAACTTGACCGCCATATAGCCGAGGCCGAGCCGAAGCTTGCGCAATCGCAGGCGAATTTCTTGGAAAATATTTCGATGAAAGGCTTTGCGGATGAGCAGGAATTTGCCGCTGCAAAACTTCCCGAAGCGGAACGAAAATCGCTCCAGCAATTGCAAAAGAACGTAGACGACAATTTGACAACCGCGCAGACTTCGGTCAAGAATTTTAATGACCAGTTGGCGAAACATCTAGAGAAGCGGAATTTCGAAGAATCCGAAGAAACGGCAAAGCAAAATCGCGACACCGCAAAAGCGAAATTGAACGAATGCACTGTAAATCTCGCGACATGGACAGAACAGAAAAAGAGTGATGATTTGCTCCGCCAAAAGTTCAACGACATGCAGGCGGAACTTTTAAAACTCAAGTCGAAGCGCGCTGATTGGGAGCAAATGCAACGCTGGTTTAATGGCAACAGACTTGACACGGGTAATGGCGATGTGTTCGTTCGATTCATCCAGACGATTACGTTGCGTAATTTGTTAAAAATTGCGAACGGCTATTTGCGCGATATGTTCCCGCGGTATGAAATGGTAACGGCGCCGAGTACGCTCAACATCCAGCTTGTCGATCATGACAACAGCGATGCCGTGCGCCCGATTGACAATATTTCGGGTGGCGAAGGATTCCTCGTGAGCCTCTCGCTTGCGCTTGGAATTTCGACTCTCGCCAGTCGCAACGTGCGCATCGATTCGATGTTCCTTGACGAAGGCTTTGGAACGCTCGATTCCAAGATGCTTCAGGAAACGGTCATTGTGCTCCAGAAAATGCAACAGGAAAAAGGTAAGCTTCTCGGCGTGATTACGCATGTAGATTTGGTCAAGAGCGAACTTTCTACGCATATCGAAGTCACGCCTTGCGGTGGCCGCAGCATCCTCAGTGGCGCTGGTGTGCTGCATTAGCCAGCAGCTGTTTCATAGCCTTGTCACACCGGCCTCCGTGTCGGTGTCGGCATCTTTTCTTTTGTCATTTTGCATAAAAAAAACTATAATAACATTACCGGAATTATCAGGGGCGTATCATGAATTTTAAAAGTCTAATAACAGGCGCGTGGTCCAATGGAATCGCCAAGAAACTTCTGATTTTGTTGGTCCTATCGCTCATCATTTTTGTTATTGGCGTAATGCTTGGCTCGTGGGTGCTTGGCGAAAAGTCCCTCGGGTGGAAAGGTTTTTTGTCGGGCTATGTTGTTTTTGCGGTGCTGTTTATCAGCGTCATGATCAATGTGTTCAAGAATACGTCGGAGTCCATGCGCGAAGGCAAAAAGCATGTCGATGTTCGCGGTCATGTGCTTGTGCTTGGCGCGGGTCACCAGCTCAAAAGTATTTTGCGTGCGCTCAAAGGCGATAAGCGTCCGATCGTTGTGATGAGTCGTCGCGATATTGAAGGGCGTTTTATTCATTACAAGAAGGATTACGAGAACGAAGAAGATTTGCTTTATGCGGGTGCGCTTTTGGCGGATATGATTCTCGTGATTGGCGAAGATGGTCCTGAACGCGATTCCCGTAACTTGCATTGCATCGAAGTTCTGCGCAGCATCAGCGAAAAGGCGTTGCGCGATATCCATTGCCATTTGTTGTTGAGTGATCCTTCGACGTCTGAAATTTTGCGTTATTTGAAGGCCCCGGAACGCAACAAGGGCCATTTGCTAGTCGATGTCTTTAACGAATACGAATTCATGTCGGAGCAACTGCTTGTCGGGACGGATTTTTTGCCGACTATTCGCGAATCGGAAAATGAACGCTTGCATGTGGTGCTGATTGGCACGGGCCCGATTGCGCAGGCGGTTGCGTTTGCCGTAGCGAACGTTTGCCATTACCCGAATTTTAAGCGGACGAATTTGAAGACGTGCATCACGTTTGTCGATGAAGATTGCGAAAAGTGGGTGGACCGTTTGGTGGTCTCTCGCATGGGACTTTTTAGACTTTCAAAGTACACGTATGTCGATGCGAATGGGAATAAAGTAACTCATGATCCTGAGACAACGCGAGGCGATTACCTTGACGTTGAATGGAATTTTGTGGATGCCTACTGCGAAGCGGATTTGGCTCGTAACTTTATTGCGGCTGTGGCGGCGAACCCCAAGGAACGCCTTGTCGTGTGCATTTGTAAGGAAGATGCTTCCAAGGCAATTTCGACGCTCGTGCATTTGCCGCGCGCTGTTTACGATAATGCTGATATTGCGGTTTATTGGCGCGAAGCGAATGACGATATCATCAAGCATATCAACGAAAGCGGAATGTATGGCTATGTGCGTATCATGGGTGATATCGACGAAATGAAGGAATTCGTGCATTCCAGGCGCGTGGAGCGTGGGCAGCGTGCGAACTATGTTCGTGAACGTCGCTTAAATCCCGATACTCGCGACACCGAAGAAAAAATGTGGTACCGCTTGAGCGAAGCCGACAAGACCGCAGCCATTTACTGTGCCAATGCTTTGCCGCTCCGTAAGCGTTGTTTTGAAATTACGGATGATGATTCTCTGTTGCGCGATGCGGAACATCGACGCTGGATGATGTCCATGCTTTTGATGGGCTATCGCTCGGGCCCGACTGACGAAAAGACTTTCACGCGTCATGATATCATTCCGTTTGACCGCTTGCCCGAAGAAATGAAAATGAAGGATTCGTACATCCTTGAAAATGCTGAATACATTATGAACGGTTAAAAATGAAAAAAAGCTGTTTGCTATTTCTGGTTGTCGCTATTGCGATTCCTGTCACGTATCTTTTGGTATCTAGTCATTCGAAAAAAGTCGAGATTCAAAAAGAGATTGATACGGTTGAGACTGTTTTTGAAAATGCCGAAAAAGAGGAACATAAATCTCCCGAGCCGCGAGAATCTAAACCGCTTGATCTTGAAAAGACAATCCGCTTGTTCCATATTTTGAATGATGGCTATTCGACAACGAAGAGCGTGTTCGAATACTTGCAATTCTTGGCGGCTCAAGATTATAGCGGGATTCCGGATGAAGTCTTGGAAGCAGAAAAGAAATTGCTCCCTCTTTACAAGGGCCTTCGCGAAGCTGAATATGACTTGAATGAAACGCAAAAGAGGCGTTATTGGGGGGCTATAAAAAAATCTGTAGATCTTAAAATCGTAACATCTCCGATTGCGCAAATTGCAGCAACAGGAGGCTTTGATCCTACAGCTTTTGTATCGCTTGCGGCAATGGGACTTGCTACGGGATCAAATTTTTATAACGAAATCCAGAGAAATGATGAAATTGAAAAAAGTGCGAAAAAGGCTCTTGAAGAAAATAAAGATGCCTACTTAAGCTATTTAAGCGAATATACAGTACTTTATTTGAAATATTTGGCGATGTGGAATGAAATGTGCTTGTTGCGCGATAAGGCGTACCTTTCCATCAACAATGGCGATATCGATGGCGCGCTGGAATCGCTCAATGCGGTGCTACAGAAGTATCCTACCGATTCGGAATCGCAACTGTTGAAATCATTTTGCTTGCTTTATAAAGCGGAGCAAGGTGTAGAAGTTTCTAATGATAAGCAAAATGCAGACATTGCAAGGGATATCCTCAACCAATACATTGCGGATCATCCTGATAGAGCGGCGCCAGCATTGCTTTTGTTGGGGACCTATTACACGTTGCTGGGTGACGATACGAAGGCCGCCACTTTGTTTGATCAGTCTTCTGTAGAATATCCTCGCGAAGCGGAAAAATTGTTGGACATGTACAATTCCTACAACTACCGCAATTATATTCTGAAGTCTAAAGAAGGTCATGTAGTTTTGGAACATTACAAATCCATGATGGAAGGTTTTGGATTTTATTCGCCGAATTTCCAAAAGGCAATGGTCGCTTACAACAAAGGAAAATTCGCCAATGCTAAAGAAGAAATTTTAAAACACTTTTTCCGTCGCGGAAATCAAGAAGTGTATGATTACTTGATTTCTGACATGAAGTTTGTGGAACGCTATATGCCCAAAATCTTGGACATGATTTTTGAAGAACATTCTTTCTTGGATTTGCAGACGTACAATCCGACGCTCTCGTTCTCGGATAAGCTTGCCATTGACATTGAAAACCGTTCCGACAAGCGCCTTTCGAATGTTCGCCTGTTTATCTGCTTGCATATGACCGATATGTATGCCGATGATTATTTGGTGAAGAAAATGGAAACGACAATCAATAACATCGAACCCTATTCCAAGGCTAGCTTCGGGAAACTCCAATTGAATTACGAATTGTACGGGAAGCAGAAGAATAGCGTTGAAGATATTGTTTCTGCAAGAGCGATTATCATGACGGATAGCTTGATTATCTGGGTCGATGAAGACAAAATCAAGCGTACGAATATTTCGAAAAAGATGGGCGGTAAGCGCTTTAGTAAAGCAACGCTCTATCAGCTTACTACAGGTTGCTCGTACGAAATGAAAGAAAAAGAGGGCTTGCTGAGTAGCATGGTTGGATCAAAGAAAATGGTGTTCCATTTCCCGAGATCCTTGGTGGCGTTAAATCCGTTCTTCTCGTTTGGTGAGCTGAATAGTAAAGATGCGATGCTTGCATCATCTGTCGTTTTGAATGGCGAAAATATTGATGTCTCTTTTGATAAGCAATCTGCATTCGCTTCAAAGACGGTTCCGCTTTATGTGAGCACTCTTGAAGGTAAAGGTTATTTCGATATAACTTTCGATGCGGATGGCAATATCACCAAGATGTCGGCATTTAAATACTAGTACTTTTGCGGCATTCTCCAGCGTGGCTCCCGTGCGCCTGTGCTGCGTCTTGTTCACGCACCTTATTTATCTCGGAATATTATAACGAAAAGGTCCCGCCATCGAGCGGGACCTTTTCAATAACGTTTATCCGTAAAGAAGAATTACTGGATGCGGATGTTCACGCGGCGGTATTCTTCCTTGGTGGCATACTTGAACTTCTTGAACATGCGCTTGCCATACCACTTTGCGGTAATCTTGGAAGCCGGAATGTACTTGGCGATTTCAGCCTTGACGGTTTCGGCGCGGCGCTGCGAAAGTTCGTCGTTGTAAGCAACTCCGCCGAGGTCGCAGGTATAGCCTTCAACGAGAATGGTTGCTTCCATGTTGGTCTTTGCGAACTTCGGTGCGAGTTCTGCGATTATGGCGCGGCCTTCGCTGCTGAGTTCTGCGCTGGCAAGTTCGAAGAGGCTGCTTACGTTCGGGAATTCGATTGCAGAGGCCTGACCGTTTTCAACCTTGGCAAATGCATCGTTGAGGAATGCAGCAACTTCGCCACGTGTGGTCAAGAATACCTGAGAGTTGTTCTTGATGGCGGCAAACTTGGAGAAGTCAAACGGTGCCGGCTGTTCTGGTTCCGGTGCCGGAGCTTCGACCTTGACCGGTTCGGGCTGCTTTACAGGAGCGGGTTTTTCAGTTTTTTTATCGCCGCAGGCCACGAGCACTGCGAGAGAAAGGGCTACCGGAAGAAAACGACCAATTGTTTTTACCAAATTCATTATGAAACCTCCGATTGAAATATGGTATGATTCCTTTGGATTAGCTTTTCTAATATAAGTAAAAAAAGTAAATAAGGAAAAATTTTTTTATATGTATAAAAAAAATTCGCCTTTTACGGCGAATTTTTGTATAAAAAATGGCTTTTTTTAACGAAAAAAGCGTTATTTCAGCTTCCATTCGAGCGTTTGTCCGGCAGCGAGCGGAACGACTCCGTTCACGATGGCGGGCACGGTCCACGATTCCTTGACAACCTTGATTTGCTTTGTTGTGCGCGGTAAACCGTAAAAATCGGCGCCGAATCCTGCGATAAAGTTGGGGAGTTTGTCGAGTGCGCCTGCGCGTTCAAATTCCTGCACCAAAAGCGGGATGGCGACGGGGGCGCTGTAAACGCCGGCGGCACCGCAGGGACATTCTTTTTTGCCTTGCTGGTGGGGCGCGGAATCGGTACCGAGGAAGAATTTCGGATTTCCGCTGAAGGCTGCTTCGCGGATGGCGTTGCGGTCTTCAGGACGCTTGGGGAGCGGCTTGCAGAAATGGTGCGGGCGGAGTGCATCGCCAACGATATCGTCGAGAGTCATCATCAGGTGGTGCACCGTGAATGTGGCGGCGACATTTGCTGGGAGGCGTTTTACCGCTTCGACGGATTTGGCGCTGCTCAAGTGTTCGAAAACAATGCGGAGTTTCGGGAACTTTTCGGCAAGCGTTTCGACGCGCTTGATGAATGCCGGTTCGCGGTCGAGGCAGAATTCGCCGGGTTCTTCGCCGTGGACGCACAGCACAAGGCCGAGCTTTTCCATCAAGGCGACAACGGGGAAGACCGCTTCGAAATCGCTGATGCCGTCGGCACTGTTTGTCGTGACGCCAGCGGGGTAGTATTTGCCGGCGACAACGCCTACAGCCATCATGTCCTTCAAGTCCTGCTCCGTGTAATTCGGGTTCAGCTTGAATGTCATGAGCGGTTCAAAATCGGGGCGCACAGGAACGGCAGCTTCGAGAATCTGCTTTTTGTAATCGGCAATTGCGGCTGCGCTTGTCATGGCGGGCACGGTGTTTGGCATGATGATGGCGCGGCCAAACTGGCTCACGAGATCGCGGACATAACCGGGCATGAGTTCGCCCTGGCGCAAATGGGCATGAAAATCGTCAGGTAAAGGAAGGGTAAGTTCGGAGTTGTTTGTAGTCGAAGTCATCTTGCTTTCTCTAAAAAAGTTCAATTCTGGAATATGAATTCAGAATTATTCGTTGGATTGTAGATCGCGGAACTGGTCCTTCGAAATTTCGCTATCCGAGTGGAGCCAGTAGTCAAAAGAATGCGGTTCGGTGAATTTTTTCTTGTGCAAAAATACAAGGTTACAATCCAGTTCTTTTGCAATCATGAGGTCATGCGTGACGATGATGATGGACGTCTTGAACATGGTACGCATGTTGTCAATCAACGGCAGCAAATTACGGCGGTTGTAGTTGTCGAGGCCTGCGGTTGGTTCGTCCATGAGCAAAAGCTTCGGGTCCATAGCCCAAGACCTAGCGATGGCCACACGCTTTTGCATGCCCACGCTGAGTTCGTGCGGGAACATTTTTGCAAAATTGCGGACTCGCATCAAGTCCATAGCCATGTTGACTTTTTTCGTGATTTCGTCATCCGTTCCCATCTTGTGGTAACGAAGCGGAAGCGCTATGTTGTCTACAACTCTCAAGTTCGAGATGAGTGCCGCATTCTGGAGAACAAAACCGACTTGGCGTTTGGCAACTTCAAGTGCATCGAGACGTTCTGCCGGGATGTATTCGCCAAAGTAATAGATGTGCCCTTTGAGGGGGCGCGCAAGCCCGGCGATTAAACGGAGTATTGCACTCTTGCCTTTGCCGGAAGGGCCGCCAATGCAAATTGTTTCGCCGAGCTTTAATGAAAGATTGGCGCCTGCGATGAGTTGGTAGTCCTCGTTGCTTTCGCTCGACCTGATGTTTTCAAAATAGCTAACGGCTCTTGGAATCGAGAATAGAGTTCCCGATAGTTCGCTTGTCGAAAGGTATATATCTTCAAGTCTGAGAGCTTCGTCTAGCATATTCTAAATAATCGTTGAAAGGTTCTTCATGTAGCTAATAAAGTAGAACAACGAAAGCACGACGTCAGCAAAAACGATATAGAGGAAAGATGTAATGACCGAACGCGATGTCGCTTTAGGTACGAGGCGGATATCGCGTTTGATATTCAATGCCTGGTAGCAAGCGTTGATAGTGATGATGATACCGAAGACAAACGGTTTTACGATTGCAAAGACAAAATCGGGAATGGTAAGCGCCTTGAGAATTTCGGTGGAAAGGTAATTCCAGGTGATTTGCAAGTTGGGCGCATTACCTGTAATGAAGATGATTCCTTTGGTGACGAGGAAGCCTGCGCCGATAGCGCTTGCGCTAAAGATGATGTTCATGATGATGGTTGCAATTGTACCACCGATGACGCTAGGCATGACAAGGTAACGGATGGGATTGATGCCCATGGTCGCTAGCGCGTCCACTTCGGAATCGATGACCATGCTGCCGATGTAGGTCGTGAGCGAAGAACCTGAACGGCCTGCGATGAGGAACGCTGTGAGGATCGGGCTTAATTCGCGGATGATGACCACGACCATGAGGTTTCCCACGATGTCCGAAAAACCCATTTTGCCCATGAGCGAAAGCACTTCGATGATGACGACGGTTCCGAACAACGTGGCGACAATAAATAGCGGTACAACAATTTCGACACCCGTAAAGAATGTCTGCAAGATGATATTGCGGGTATCGCTCTTGAAATTGTGGCTTTTGTCGAAGAGGGATGCAACGGTGCGGAAGAACAAGGCTATCAGTTGCCCCATTCTCCTTTTCAAGATGAAAATCCCGAGCGTGTGGAACAAACGCCCGAGGGGAGTCATCTTTTGCCAGTTTTTAAGTTGCTTCTCTTGCATCGCTATGAATTGCTTCTAGAATTTCCGTCCAGAGTTCATCAAGTCCAAATTTTTTCAGTGCACTTACGCAAAGCGGCTTGTGGTCCAGATCCAATCGCTGCTGGATGTCCCTGAGCCCTTTGGCAAGCTCGGATTGGTTCACCTTGTCACGTTTGCTTGCGACAATCAGGACCGGGCAACCCGTGGCGCGGATGCTTTCGACCGTTTCGATGTCGATCGGCGTTCCTCCGTGGCGGATATCTACGAGGTAGATAAGCCCCTTGAGGTCCTTGCACTTTTCGACGTATTCACGAATAAAGTCGGACATCTGGTCGCGCTTGGCATTGTTGACTTTAGCGAACCCTACACCTGGTAAATCTACAAGAAAAAATTCCTCGTTGACTTTGAAAAAATTGATTTCGCGTGTTTTTCCGGGGGTGGAACTCACTTTCACGAGCTTTTTTTGGCCCATGAGCACATTCATGAGCGAAGACTTGCCCACGTTGGAACGTCCGAGGAATGCAATTTGCGGGAGGCGCTCTTCAGGGAGACCCTTGAGATTTACGGCCGCCTTGACAAACTTTGCCGAACGGATGGTGTAGCCGCCCACTTCGACGGGAGCTTGGTGAATGTTTTCTTTTGTACTCATAAGGAAACTCTCCCTTCGAATGCGCGAAGCATGGTGACTTCGTCGATGAATTCCAAATCGCTGCCCATCGGGATTCCGCGGGCGAGGCGGGTGCGCTTGACGTTGACGCCGTCCAGCATGCGGTCAATCATGAGTGCCGTGCTGTCGGCTTCGGGACTAGAGCCCAAGGCAAGGACAAGTTCTTCGATGTTTTCTTGCTTGATGCGTTCCACGAGTTGCGGCAGGTGGAGTGCTTCGGGGCCGATGCCGTCAAGCGGAGAAATTACTCCGCCAAGGACAAAGTAAAGCCCCTTGTGGACGGATGAACGTTCAAAAGGCAAAATGTCGGAATTCTTTTCGACAACGCAAATGGACTTGGCGCCTTCGCGGGCCCTGCATGTCGGGCAGATTTCTTCGTCGGTGAATGCATGGCAACGCGGGCACGGGTGGACTTTTTCGGCGGCCAGCATCAAGCTGTCGGCAAAGCGTTCTACGTCGCTCTTGCGGCGCGAGAGCATATGGTAGGCGAGGCGGCGAGCCGTCTTTAAGCCGATCCCCGGGAGGGAGGCGAATTCGGAAATCAAATTTTCCAGACTTTGCGGTTCAACGTTCATTTGCTAGTGCTTACGTATCGTTGTGTGCTGTTCAGTTTCAGTTCGAAAATCGTTCCGATGCGGGCGTAAAGCATGAGCTTTAGCCACTCCTGGATTTTCTTCATGCCCACCCAGACGATGGCGCCTTTGACCGTTTCGATAGCGGGTTTGTCACGCACATCCGAATTCACGAATTGCATGAGGTTTGCGGCAATGTCCGGCTGCTTGTCGAGCTCATCGCAGAGTTTTTCGAGAGTCGGTCGCGTGTGCAGCAGCTGGATGATTTTGAGTATGGCGGCCGAAGTCGCGTCTATCTTTTGCCCGGTGACAAGTTCCGGCTTTGCAAAGAAAAATCCCTGGAAGTATTCGTATCCGGCATTCTTGCAGTGCTTGAACGTTTCTTCGTCTTCGACTTTTTCGGCGAGGATCTTGATGTTCTTTTCTTTGAAGAACTTGGCTGCTTTTTCCATCGCTTCGGGCGTGTTATCGACCAAGTCCATCTTGACGTACGAAACGTGCTTGAACAACGGCTCGAAGCGCTTTATGAACTCGTCGTTCATGATAAAATCGTCTAGCGCCAGTTCAAAACCGCGGGACTTATGCCGTTCGATGGCGCGGATAAGCGCTCTATCGACGGTAACATCTTCGAGAATTTCAAGGACAAAACTGTTGGGGTTTAAAAGTCCGAACAAGTTGTCCAAAAGCATCTCGCGGCTGCAATTGACAAATGCCTTTTTGCCCCCGACAAGGCGCTCAAGCCCGATGCTGTTGAGGACATTCTCTAGCACTTGGGCTGTCGCCTGCACATCGCTTGCAATGATGGCGGTAACGCTATTTGGCGAGTCACGGAATAGCAATTCATACGCGAAGATATTTCCATCGCGGTCTAGAATCGGTTGACGTGCCAAGTAAGCTAGAGATTGCATGGGCTGTAGACGGTAGGAAGTAGACAGTAGGCTATGAGGTATGGGGTCGGGTGCTCTCGCACCCTTTGGGGGCGCTTCGCTTTGAGGATATGATCGATAAAAATGCATTACCTCAAAGTGAATGTCATAGACATGAACGACCTCGTTGCTCAAAGCACGAAGTGCGACCTCATCGCCTCTTAAATGCGAGCGCTTTCGATGCCGAACAGGAGGATGCTGCGGGCGCCTGCGTCCCAGAGCTTGTCCATGATGGCGTTGGCTTCTTCGCGGGGCACCATGGCCTTCACGGAGTACCATTCGCGGCCGTGGAGCTTTGTGACGGTCGGGGCATCGAGACCCGGAGTCATTTCGCAAGCCTTCGAGAGGAGTTCGGAGGGGCAGTCGTACTCGATCATCATGTACGTCTGGGCGACGAGCTTGCCCTGGATGCGACGGATGAGCGTGTTGACTTCTTCGAGTTCGGTCTTCTGCGGGTTGCAGAAAATGGCGGCGTTAGAGCGGAAGAGCGGTTCACCGATAATGCGGAGGCCGGCCTGCTTGAGAGTTGTACCCGTTTCGACTACGTCCACGATGGCGTTTGCGACACCAAGGCTTACCGAAATTTCAACAGCACCTTCGAGCACCACGAAATCCATCGGCTTCTTGTAATAGCTTTCCACGATGTTCGGGAAGCTTGTAGCGATGGTGGAGTCCTTCAAGTCGGCGAGGCTCTGGATCGGGCTTTCGTTCGGGACTGCTGCGCAAAGCTTGGATGCGCCAAAGGGCAAGTCCAAAACCTTCACTGCCGGGCTCTTGGCTTCGGCGTTAAAATCGATACCCGTGATACCTGCGTCAATGATACCGCGACCCACGTACATCGGGATGTCGCTCGGACGGAGGAAGAAGAATTCGATGCCGTTCTTGGTATCGATCTGGGTCAAAGTCTTGTAGGGCTTGGATGCCTTGTAACCGCAGGCCTTGAGGAGTTCCTGGGTGGGCTCAAAGAGCATGCCCTTGTTGGGGAGAGCTACCTTAATCATAGTTTTGCGTACACTTCTTCGAGGGTGAGACCTTTTTCTGCCATCATGACGGCAACGTAGTAGAGCACCTGAGAAAGTTCGAGGCACTGGGCGTCGCGCGATTCAAAGCGGGCGGCCATCCAGCTTTCGGCGGCTTCTTCGACAAGCTTCTTGCCGATGCCATGCGGACCCTTCTTGAAAAGTTCCGTGGTGCCCTTGCCTTCCGGCATGTCTTTTTTGCGCTGGCAAGCCAGAGCGTACATTTCTTCAAACGTCATTTTAGACCTCTTTAGTTTTACGCGGGTAAAGATAGCAATTTGGGAACGGGGCCGTCATACTGGATTCCATTTCGCATCGGTATTATGTGCCTATTCCTTGTCCCCGCTGCTTGTCATGCCGGACTCCGTTCCGGCATCGCCTTTTCCGTGTGGAATCGTCATCCTGAGCGCCGTCGAAGGATCCTGTGCATTGTTCATTTTCAAACTTTTTATTTATATTATCTAACGTGAAACGAGTTGAAATGTCTACAGTTTTTTTTGCTTCTTTTCTTGGCGTAGGTGCCCTTTCTGCTTCTGTTGCTTGGGCGGAATCGGCAAATCCGGCAATGCTTTCTTCTGACATTGGGGAAGATATCAAGATGGAGAAAATTATTTACTCCGAAGATATGCTCCCTGCGCGCACTCCAAGCGGAATGTCGAAAATCCGTTCCAGCAATGATGCCGAAGTGTTTTCTTCGGGTGAACGCTATTTCCCGGTGATGCTTGTGTCGACGACGGATTACAAGGCTTTGGATTCTGCATTCATGTACAGAATGTTCAATGAAGAAGGCTTCAAGGATAACAGCAATTATGGCAGCGTGCATGATTATTTTGTCGAAAGTTCTGGCGGACAATTCCAGCCGACCTTCGATATTTATCCCATAACGCTTCCGAAAAATTTTGGCAGTTACAAAAGCGATAGCGAATTTATTTTGCCTGCAATTGATGTCCTTGTTGAACGTTCTGATTTCAAGGCGCGTGCAAGCAAGTACGAAAAAGAAATCCCGTTTATCATTTTGCATCCGCTTTCAAGAGATAAGGCCACTTCGTATTGCAGTGATTTTTTCAACCATCAGTATAAACTTCAATACAGTGCAAAGCAGGTTTATTCTAAAAACGGCTACAAGTTCAATAGCTACGCGTTCGTTTCGCAAAAGGCCGAAGGCAAGGAATCTTCGACAAACTCGAAAGATGTCAATATGCTAGGCACCTTTGTCCATGAGTTTAGCCATGTAATCGGACTTCAGGATACATATAGCAATGATTCCAGAGGCTATGCCACAATTGGTCCTTTGTCGTATGACGTGATGGCGCTAGGGCTCCGTAACGGGAATGGCGGGTATCCGCCGACATTTTCTGCGTTTGAACGCGAAGCGGTGGGGTGGCTTAGTCCGTCTGAAATTGTAAATGCCGATAGCGTTTATGAACTGAAAAATATTTCGGGAATGCAGGCGTATGCGGTGTCGAACCCGAATTTTCCGAATGAATATTTTTTAATTGAATATCGTCCGGCGGTAGGCTTTGATTCCAAAATCGGGAGCTCGTCTTATAGCGGCAAACAGGGTAAGAACGGAGTCATGATTTGGTACATTGATTATGACTACAATGCCTTTTTCAGCAATGACCCGAACGGGGATGAAAACCACCAGCGTGTTGAAGTTCGCACGGTGCTTAGCAAAAATCAGGAATCCTTTGCGAAGTTTGACTTTGTGAATAAAAACGGCAAGGCGAAAATGGATGGTATTTTCAATCTCGTGTTTGACGGTGATGACCGCGTTTGCTTTACGGTGAACAAATCCAAAAAGTTGGACAAGTGCCCTGAAAAAGTTATCGCCTCTTCGAGTTCTGCGCCGCAGTCGAGTTCGTCGTCAAATTCGAAAACTTCCTCTAGTTCAGTTTCTTCAAGCAGTGGCATCACTTCGTTTGCGCAGACTACTTTGCCGCAAACGAAAATTCATGTGTCTCGTGGAATGCTGAATGTCGATGTCCCCATGTCGGGCAAAAAGACGCTCCGTTTTTACGATGCTCTAGGGAACAAACTCGGATCGCATACGTTCGAAGGCTCGTCTGCGTCAATCGATGTTTCTGGGTGGAATCGTTCCGCCTTTGTGCAACTCGATGTGAACGGCAGTCTCATGCTTGCAAAACGAGTGGTGTTCCGCTAAAAATATCCTGCAAAAAATGGCGAGTTAGCTATATTATCGAATGTAGATAATCGCTTAACAATTACGTTTGCAGGATGAGGAATCGGATGAAGAACATTTATTTATTGGGGAGCGCTTTTGCTCTTGCGTTGTTTGGCTGTTCGCTCACAAAGGGCGGTGTTTCCAAGGCTGAAAATTTCCAAGGAAAAACGGGTATCATCGGTGTGTTCCGTCAACCGGCATATTACTGTGGCGAGGGCATTCCGCATACGATTATGCTTGGCGGCACATCCATTGTGGTAAAACCGGCCTTTAGCAGTGAACAAGAAAATGTGTTCTTTAGCGAAATGAAGCCGGGGGTTGCAACCCTTACGGAATACAATTACACTTGCGGCGAAAATGAAAACAAGATGTCGCTTGATACGGCTGGTGCCGGAAACGAACGTTTCCCCACGTCGGTCGTGATTCCAGAAAAGGGATTTTGTAAGGTCGTGATTTCGTTTATGGAAGGGGATAAGCTTTTCTCATATAACGGGGATATCTTGAGCGACCAGTTTGCAAAGGCCGAGGTCGCCGTGAATACGGATAGCATTCCGTATTGCGAAATTCGCGATAACAAGGGCCAAAAAGTCTCGATGGTCAATCGCGATTCCATTTTGGACGTGAAATTTGCCGCTGCTGTGAAGGATGCCGCCGAAGCGCTTGAAGAAGAAAAGTACACGATTGTGACGCTTGATGAATACAGCGACAAGGTCACGTGGAATGCGGACAAGTCGAAACTCCTCGTGGTAACGCTGACGTCGGATGCCGATACTTATAAGGATGGCGAACTGGTCAAGTCCGATAGCGTTGTCTGGGTCGTGAACGAAAAAGAACTTTTGAGCTGGTTCCATGATCACAATGAAGGCGTGCGTAATTGGGATTTGAGATTCAAGCAGTTGTTTGGCGAACCGAGAACGTCTAACGTAACGCACATGGCATTCTTGTGGGTAAGCCCGGAAGACTTGATGCGCCCCGCTTACGTGCCCGACGTGAAGGCCTTTGATATGCGAACGGCATTTGAAGGTGAATACGGAAACGATACAGAAGTTTCTGAACGCATCATGTGGTTCAAGAACTGGTTTGATGCTCGTGCATCTAAGAGTTATGAAGGGCCGGATGCCCGCCCGTGGACTCGTTTGGGTTATACGTATGACTGGGGCAGCAAGGGCGACAAGTACGGACTCACGGAATTTATCGTGGTGCCCGGTGCCGAAATGGATGTCAAGTTTACGAGAAACCTCAAGTTCATCGCCAACTGGATGAA
>CAMZFJ010000010.1 GCA_947306025.1 uncultured Fibrobacter sp. | reverse complement strand
TTGTGTCCATTTTGGCACAAAAGAGGTCTTCCAGATTCTTATTTTTTTGCGTTTTCATGGCTTTAGGTCGAGAGAATATCCAACATTTTATGTGGAGTTACTACGAAGTCTTTATCTGGAAAATGCTTTAAATTTCCTGTTATCAAATATGCAGGATAAAATTTACGCCCTGCTACAACTGTCTCAAAGAATATCCTGTCTTTAGGGTCGGGCAAATCTTCCTCAACATATTCCTCATTCTGCCAAATGCCGCGCTTGAGCACATCGGTCAACAAATTTCTTACTGCAACCTGCGGAAAATGAAATTTCGGACGTGCCGTTACTTCTTTATACTCTGCCATAATTTTTTCGTTTATCAACGGAACAATGTTGCCGACCAATGCTTGTACTAAAATTTCATTGGGGATAGACGGCTTTTTTAGCATACCGGATATTAAGACATTCGTATCTATCACTGCATAGTACATCATTCGCCCAAATCCCGCCTCACTAGTTCGATTTCAGCATTGATTTCCTCCAGTGTCATATCGGATACTCCTGCTTTCTGAGACACGTCGTTTATTTCGGACAAGGCTTTCAGTCCTTTAGTTGCTACATACTTGTTCTGCGGAAGTACCATGTTAAATGGAATACCATTCTCTATTACCGTCCGTTTCAAAAACATTCTCACCGCCGTCGATATATCTAATCCCAAGTCAGAATATATTTGCGTTGCCTTAATCTTTAGACTATCTTCAACTCTTACTTGTATCAGTGACGTTGACATACTATCACCTCCAGATTTTTAATTGCGATTATATTACAAAGTAATGACAACTTCAAGGTAAACGCTGAAATAAAAAAGAGACCGTTCAGGAGAAGCCGGTCTCTTTTAGTTTGCCTTACTTACAGAATATCAGATACTTTAGAGAGTTGCGCGATTCAAAGCGTCATTGTCGAGTTTTGCCAATTCAATTACTTTGTCCATGTTCAAGCCCGTTGCTTTAACAAATCGTTCGCCATATTCGGGGTCGGCAAGGTAACAGTGAACCGCATGACGATATTTAATGTTCTCCGTAACAGGAGCTATGTCCGTCGCTGTGTTCTCAATCAGTAATTGCTTCTTATCTTCAGTCAAAAGCCGCCACAGCTTACCAGCAGCTCTAAAATTGTTATCGGTCGGATCGTCGTTCGGATTGTACCGCCACATTGCACCTTCAAGATTGAGCGGCGGCTCCGCTACTTCCGGCTGAGCTGTCCAATATCCTTGACTGTTCGGAGAATATGCAGGCGTTGAGCCATAGTTGCCGTCCACTCGCATTGCGCCGTCGCGATGATACTCGTTTACTTCGCACTTCGCTCGATTAACCGGAATCAAATTGTGATTTATCCCTAAACGATAACGCTGAGCATCGCCGTATGCGAAAAGCCGACCTTGCAACAATTTGTCGGGACTAAATCCTATGCCCGGCACTACATGAGCCGGTGAAAACGCCGCTTGCTCTACCTCTGCAAAATAATTTTCGGGATTTCGATTCAGTTCCAGAACTCCTACTTCAATCAAAGGATATTGCCCGTGTTCCCAAACTTTCGTAATGTCGAATGGATTTTCGTGATGATTGCGCGCCTGTTCCTCCGTCATGACTTGGATATACATCGTCCACTTCGGATAGTCGCCTCGTTCAATGGAGTCAAACAAATCCTTGCCGTGATATTCTCTGTCCATGCCATTAATTTTTGCCGCCTCTTCATTCGTCAGATTTTTTATCCCTTGCTGTGTCTTGAAATGAAATTTGCACCAAACTCGCTGATTGTCCTTATTGTACAGCGAATATGTGTGACTGCCGAAAAGGTGCATGTGACGGAACGAGGCCGGTATTCCTCTGTCACTCATGCCCGCCGATATTCCCGCGCTGAAAAAACTTTTCGAGACATGGCAAATTGGAATGGCGGCGGCCGA
This sequence comes from uncultured Fibrobacter sp., assembly GCA_947306025.1. Next base: position 15,772 of record CAMZFJ010000010.1, on the reverse strand, counting down.
CGGTTGGAACGCGCTTTTCTGGTGCAATCACGACCAACCGCGTGCAGTCTCTCGTTTCGGTGACGATGAGAATTATCACGACGAATCGGCTAAAATGTTGGCGGCGGCGATTCACTCAATGCGCGGCACGCCTTACATTTATCAAGGTGAAGAACTTGGCATGACTAACGCCAAATACATTTCCATTGAGCAATATCGCGACGTTGAAAGCTTGAACTACTACAAGATTTTATTGGAGCAAGGCAAATCTAAATCAGAGGCTTTGAAAATTATCGGCGAGCGTTCCCGCGACAATTCACGCACGCCTATGCAGTGGTCATCAGAAAAATTTGCGGGTTTTTCAAGCGTCGAACCGTGGCTTTCTTCGCCCGACAACTTCACACGCTTTAATGTCGAGGCTCAAGAGCGCGATCCAAATTCTGTGCTGAATTTTTACAGACAACTAGTCCGCCTCCGCAAAAGTAAAAAGATCATTTCCGACGGCGCGATTGAATTCATTGAGCGCGAAAATCCCAATGTCCTTGCTTATCGCCGCACGCTCGACAACAACAGCTTGATTGTTCTGTGCAACTTCCGCAATGTCGACAGCTCGCTTGACGAAAAAACTTTGGCAGACTACTTCGCACAGGGCTATAAAAAAATTTTGGGCAACTACGACGGATTCTTGAAGTTGCTCCGTCCTTTTGAAGTCGTTGTCCTCGAAAAGTAACGTAACAAATTTCATAAAATGTAACACGTTCTTATTTTGTGTTAAGTGTACTAAATGCAGTAAAAGCCTGGATTTTGCGGGCTTTTTTTGTTATCCTGATTCTAGAATTTCAATAAAGTTTGGAGGTAATGGGGATGGCTTTCAGTAAAGATGTCATTATGCAGAAGGTTCAGCGTTTTGGCGGCGCAATGTTCACGCCCGTCATTATGTTCGGCGTATTCGGCATTTTCGTCGGCATCTCAATTCTGTGCAACAATCCGATGATTCTCGGCTCAATCGCTGAAGAGGGGACAATGTGGCACAATTTCTGGTATATCGTCGAACAAGGTTCGTGGACGGTATTTAATCAGATGGCGTTGCTGTTTTGTATCGGTTTACCAATCGGGCTTGCCAAAAAAGAAAATGCTCGCGCCGCAATGGAATCGTTTTTGATTTTTATGATTTTTAACTACTTCATTCAAGCGATGATGACGCTTTGGGGACCAAGTTTCGGCGTGGATTTCTCAAAGGCGGCTGGAGCTGGCACTGGTCTTGCGATGATCGCGAATATCAAAACGCTTGACACCGGTATCGTCGGCGCGATTATCGTTTCCTCGATTGCAGTCTGGTTGCACAACAAATTGTTCGACGTGAACGTTCCCGATTACATGGGAATTTTCAAAGGCTCGTCACTCGTCGTGGTTGCAGGTTTCGGCTTGATGATTCCCGTTGCCTATATCTTCTGCGTCGTTTGGCCGCAAATTCAAGCCGCGATTGCGTCCTTGCAGGTTTTCTTGACAAGTGCAGGAGTATTCGGCGTCTGGCTTTATACTTTCCTTGAAAGATTTCTTATTCCGACGGGTTTGCACCATTTCATTTATCTGCCATTTATTTTCGGACCTGCGATTGTCGATAATGGAATACTTCCTTATTGGCTCGAACATCTCAAAGAATTTGCAGAGTCGTCCAGACCTTTGATTGAGCTTTTCCCGCAAGGCGGTTTCTCACTTCATGGCAACAGTAAATTGTTCGGATGCCCAGGTATCGCAATGGCGATTTACGCTACGGCAAAACCTGAACGTCGCAAGAAAATCGGCGCATTAGTCTTTCCAGCGGCGGCAGTTGCAGTCCTGTGCGGTATCACCGAGCCTCTTGAATTCACATTCCTGTTTATCGCTCCCGCGCTTTTTGCAGTCCATGCATTTTTGGCGGCGACATTGGCGGCGATAATGTACACGTTCGGAGTAACAGGCTACTTTGGCGGCGGTCTTTTGGATTCCGCGCTCTTCCAAAACTGGATTCCGCTTTGGTCGAATCATTCCGGCACTTACATCACGCAAATTTTAATCGGCTTGTGTTTCACGGCAATTTATTTCTTCGTGTTCAGATTTTTGATTCTCCACTTTGACTTCAAGACGCCTGGTCGCGGTGAAGATGCCGGCGGCGATAAATTGTTCACGAAAGCCGATTACAAAGCTCGCGAAGGTCAAGGCGGTGCGGCTGGTTCAACAGTTGCGGCTTCCGGCGACGAAAGAGACATTAAAGCCGCGTTCTTCCTTCAAGATTTGGGTGGCAAGTCGAATATCGTCGACGTTACAAACTGCGCGACGCGTTTAAGAGTTACGGTCAAAGACGACAGTAAGATTGCAAGCGTGGCGACGTTCACTGAACACGGTGCTCACGGGCTTGTTCATAATGGTCGAGCAATTCAAGTTATCGTCGGTTTAAGCGTTCCGCAAGTTCGCGAAAGATTTGAAGCATTAGTAAATTCTCCCGATCCTGAACCCGTTCCGACAGCTCCCGCGCCTGTTCAAAGTGCTCCGGCAAATAATGTTAATGCCAATGAACACGTCGAGATTAAAGCAGTTGTCAGCGGCAAAGTAATTGATATGTCTGAAGTTCCCGACGCAATGTTCTCACAGAAAATGATGGGTGATGGCGTTGCCATTGAACCTGCTGAAGATACGATTAAAGCTCCTGCGGACGCCGAAATTACTATGGTTATGGATGACTCTAAACACGCGGTCGGACTCAGGTTTAAAAACGGTGCCGAAATGCTTATCCACATTGGCATTGATACGGTTAATCTCAAGGGCGAAGGTTTCAAACTCCTAACCAAACAAGGTGCCAAAGTTAAAATCGGCGATCCACTCGTCAAAATCGATAGAGACGTTATAGCGAAGGCGGGCTACAAAGATGTTGTTGTAATGGCTATCACCAATTCCGCAGACTTCCCTCAGATGAAGAAGGAAACCGACAAGACAGTTACAGTCGCGCAGGATATCGTTATCAACGTGTAGTAGGAGGTATTCGCATGCATGATAAAAAATTTTCCGTCGTAGTTGCCGGCGGTGGCAGTACGTTCACGCCAGGCATCGTCATGATGTTGCTTTCTCATCAAGACCGCTTTCCGCTCCGCAAGCTCAAACTGTACGATAACGACGCCGAACGTCAAAAAATTATCGCGGACGCAATGGCTATCGTTTTAAAAGAGCGTGCGCCCGAAATTGAATTTTTGGCGACGACTGATCCCGCGCAAGCTTTCAGCGATGTGGATTTTGTTATGGCGCACATTCGAGTTGGCAAATACGCAATGCGCGAGCAAGATGAAAAAATTCCGCTCAAATACGGCGTTGTCGGTCAAGAAACTTGCGGTCCAGGCGGCATTGCTTACGGTATGCGTTCAATCGGCGGTATCGTTGAAATCGTCGGGTTCATGGAAAAATATTCGCCCAATGCGTGGATGCTCAATTATTCCAATCCCGCCGCTATTGTCGCTGAGGCTACGCGCAGACTTTGCCCAAATTCCAGAATCATAAATATCTGCGATATGCCCGTTGACATTGAAGAAAAAATGGCTCAAATTGCCGGCTTTAAGTCTCTGCATGATTTGGAGTTCAAATATTTTGGGCTGAATCACTTCGGCTGGTGGACGAGCATTAAAGATAAGCAAGGCAACGACTTAATGCCCAAGATTAAAGAATACGTCTACAAGCACGGCTACAATTTGAAATATCTGCAGGGTGATGAAGGTGTTCAACATGTCGATCCGAGTTGGATTGTGACTTTCGAGATGGTTAAAGACTTCGCGCCGATTGATCCCGATACTCTCCCGAATACTTATCTCAAATATTATCTTTGCCAAGATGAAATCGTCAAACACTCCGACCCGAATCACACCCGCGCTAATGAAGTCATGGAAGGGCGCGAGAAAAAGGTTTTCAGTGAATGTCGCAGAATAAAAAATGCCGGTACCGCAACCAATACCAACATTGAAGTTGATGCTCATGCGTCGTTCATCGTCGACCTCGCTACGGCGATTGCGTTTAACACAAAGGCAAATATGTTGCTTATTGTCGAGAACAAGGGCGCGATTAAAAATTTTGACCCGACGGCAATGGTTGAAATTCCCTGTATCGTCGGCAATGAAGGACCCGAACCGCTCGTCGTCGGTGACATTCCGCAATTTCAAAAGGGACTCATGGAGCAACAAGTTTCCGTTGAGAAATTAGCTGTCGACGCCTGGATTGAGCATTCTTACATAAAACTCTGGCAAGCGATCACACTTTCAAAGACCGTGCCGAGTGCTCGCGTCGCCAAACTGATACTTGACGACTTAATCGAGGCTAACAAAGGTTATTGGCCTGAACTTAAATAATTTATCAGAGGAGGTGCGCGGCGGCTTTCATTCTCTTTAGAGAGTCGCCGCCTTTTTATGAAAAATCTTAAGTGGTGGCAGAAAACCGCTGTCTACCAGATTTATCCGAAAAGTTTCATGGATACGACCGGCAAGGGGACGGGCGATCTGCGCGGCATCACGAGCAAATTGGATTATCTTCAAAAGTTGGGCGTCGGTGCGATTTGGTTAACGCCGATTTATCCTTCACCGATGATTGATAACGGTTACGACATTTCCGATTACACGGCGATTGACTCTTCCTACGGCACGATGGCAGATTTTGACGAACTTATTGACGAGGCTAAGGCGCGGAATATTAAAATCGTAATGGATTTGGTTTATAATCACACTTCCGATAAACACGCTTGGTTTCTCGAATCAAAATCAAGTCGTGACAATCCCAAAGCCGATTGGTACATTTGGCGCGATGAAAAAACTAATTGGCGTTCGATATTCGGCGGAAGTGCTTGGGAATTTTGTCCTGAGCGCGGGCAATATTATCTGCACACCTTCGCGACGCAACAGCCCGATTTAAATTGGGAGAATCCCGAAGTTCGACGTGCACTTTTCGACGCGGCAAATTTCTGGCTCAAAAAGGGCGTTGGCGGCTTCCGTGTTGACGCGATAACCTACATAAAAAAACCCGCCGAATTCAAAGACGGCGAGTCTGACGGTAAAGACGGCTTGGTTTCCGTACACATAATGACGGCGGCGACAAAAGGAATTTTAGATTTTCTGCACGAGTTCAAGCGCGAAGTTTTTGACGGGCACGATATTTTTACTGTCGCGGAGGCTAACGGCGTTGCGGCTGAAGATTTGCCTAAATGGGTCGGCTCTGATGGCGTGTTCGATATGCTTTTCGAGTTCAGCCACGTAAATTTATCGCTAAAAGACGGCGAAATTTGGTGTCGTCCGACTAAATGGAAATTAACCGAGCTGAAACAGGCTATCGCGAACAGTCAAACCGCTACGAAAAATAACGGCTGGTATCCGATTTTCTTTGAAAACCACGATAAGCCGCGAAGTGTCAATCATTTTCTGCCAAAAGCTTCAGATCCTATCAAAGCCGCCAAAATTCTCGGAACAATTCTTTTGACAATGCGCGGCACGCCCTTTATCTACGAAGGACAGGAACTCGGCATGACGAATGTTGCTTGGGATTCTATCGAAAAGTATAATGACATTTCCTCGCGCGGACAGTATGAAATTGCGTTGAATGAAGGCTTCAGTAAGGAAAAAGCCCTTGAATTCGTGCATTTTTTCAGCCGTGACAATGCCCGCACGCCTATGCAATGGAATTCTTCGGAAAATGCAGGATTTACAGCCGGTAAACCGTGGCTACCGATTCATGACGACTATAAAATTTGCAATGCCGCTACTGAAGATGCCGATAAAAATTCCGTGCTGAATTATTTCCGAAAACTCAATGCTTTTAGGGCGAATAGCGAAATTCTTTTGTTCGGCGACTATGAAGAATTGCTCCGAGACGATGAAAATATTTTCGCGTTCGCAAGAGCTGTCGAGAATAAAAAAATTTATGTTTTGGCTAACTTCACGTTGAACGAAGTCACTTTTCCGACAGAAATTTTGGGTCAGTCAAAATTTATTCTTGGAAATTACACGGCTCACAACAAAGGAGTACTTAAACCGTTGGAGGTTGTCCTTTATAAGGAGGCGACTTCATGAAAATTGCGGCAAGCGATTATGACGGAACTCTTTTTCGCAACAGGACAATCAGCAAAGAGAGTATTGAGGGTGTTCACGCGTGGCGAGCCGCCGGAAATAAATTCGGCATGGTCTCCGGTCGTGATTACGGTATGCTTACACCTCAACTTGAACATTTCGGCATTGAATACGACTTTATAATTTCCAATAACGGCGGAATTATTCGCGACAAATCGGGAAATGTGCTTTATCAAGCAAATATCGACAGCCAAACACTAAAAAACATTTCGATTGAGCCGATTGTAAGAAATTCATTTCACTTTGCATTTTCGGCGAAGGATACGACTTATCTTTGTCACGAATCGGAAGGCTCTTGGATTATGCGCGAGGCTAAAGAATGGAATTTTCCCATAACCAAAATCACCGAGTCGGAAATTTTAAACTTGGTCGGCGTTCAACAATTCGCTTTAGGCTTCAATACCCCTAAACTCTCTGCGGAATGCGCCGAGTTGTTGAATAAAAAATTTCAAAAAAAAATACGCGCTTATCCCAATGCAAAAAGCGTGGATATTACTCCCGCCGGCATAAGTAAGCGACAAGGCTTGGAAACTTTGCTCAATTTCATGAACTGGCAAAATTGCGAACTCTATGTTATCGGCGATGAGGAAAATGATTTGCCGATGATAAAATTTTTTGGCGGTTATACAGTAAATACTGCACGCGACACAATAAAATCGCAGGCTCGCAAAGTTTTTAGCGATGTCGGCGCGATGTTACGATTCTTCCTGTAAATTTTTAACGTAAATTCTGTAATTCACGTACCAAATTTCAATCAGCAAAAAATAAGTGCACATTGACTTGAAAGATATTTGTTCGGGCGCATTAACCTCGAATTCTTCCGAAAAAACATAGAGATTTTCTGTTGAGCGACCAGCAAGCGTATTATCATGAAGTTTCGTGATTGAAATTAACGGAATGCCTTTGATTTGCAGTTGCAAAGAAAATTCCATGACATGATGCGACTCGCCGCTTAACGAAACAAAAATAAACAGATCATCTTTGTTGGCGTTCTTGAGAATGGAATAAAATTCATCTCTGCCGCCGATGTCGTGTATAAAAATGTCGTCGTAAAAAAATAATCGTTTCAACTCGCGCACGACGTTGCTTTGAACATATCCCGAAGCAAACGCAAAAACTCGATTGGCTTCGTGAATTAAACGGCTCGCGTTGTCGTAATTGCGTTTCATCAAATTTGCCCAAGTTTTAGAGTAAAAATTCTCCAAAGATAATAAAATGCTCTGTGAAGAGGTTTCTTTCATGGAGTATTCTTGTTTTAGTAAGGATTTCAGATCGCTAAAGCCGTCAAATCCCAATTTCTGAGCAAATCTAACCAAAGTTGTACTCGATACGCAACATTTTTTGGCTAAATCGTGGATAGAACTATGCCGTATTTGATTACGGTGATTTAAAATATACTGACATATAACTATATCTGTTTGATTCAGCATTTGTTTATGTTCGTTAATAGTTTCTTCTAATCTCATCTTTTTATCTCTGCCTATAAATGTAATGGTTATTCTCGCATAGTAAGTTAAAAATACCAATCAGTCATCGTACTGTCAATGTTTGGGTCATAAAACTCCATTAAAGCAACTTCAATTTCAACTTTTTTTGCGATTTGAAATGCGCCATTTTCTCCATGAGCCACACATCTTGCATTGCTACCGGTCCGCGTGCCCCGAATGTTATGGAGTGGTCGTTGTCAGCTACTGGTGCACCTACTTCATTCGTCAATTTTTTTTGCTCGTCCATCTGAACACCTCCATATCAGTAATTTTCGGCGTGAATCTCAAAAAAACTTTGCGGGTGTTTGCAAACAGGACACAGCTCGGGGGCTTCTGTTCCTACGACTATGTGCCCGCAGTTTCTACACTCCCACATCTGAGCGCCCGCCTTTTTGAAAACTTCCTGCGCCTCGACGTTTTGCAACAGCTTGCGATAGCGTTCTTCGTGATGTTTTTCGATAGCCGCGACGCCTCTGAACTGTTCCGCCAATTCGTGAAAACCTTCTTCATCTGCCTCGCGTGCCATTCGCGCATACATATCTGTCCACTCGAAATTTTCGCCGTCCGCCGCATGCAAAAGATTTTCCGCCGTCGTGCCGAGTTTGCCCAATGCCTTGAACCAAAGCTTTGCGTGTTCCTTTTCGTTCTCGGCAGTTTTAAGAAACAGCGCGGCTATCTGCTCATAGCCGTTTTTCTTTGCCACTGACGCGAAGTAAGTGTACATGTTCCTAGCCTGCGATTCTCCGGCAAAGGCTTCCAATAAATTTTTTTCGGTTTTTGTTCCTGAATACTTGTTACCCATATCGCTCTCCTAATTTTAACCCAAGCCTTCCTGTGGAGTGTTTTTGTCGGAAAGCAAGGCAAGCTTCTCTTTGCATTTCGGACACAAGCCTTCAAACGTAGTTTTATGTCCGGAAATGACAAACCCCGTCATCTGCTCAATCTGCTCGTCGTACTTCTCTTGATACTCTATCGGAGCGTCGTATATCACCCCACAGCTCTTACACACAACATGGTAATGTCTGTCCGTTCTGGCGTCGTACCTGTCAGCAGACGACATCTCCACATGCGTTATCTCTTTGTTTTCCGAAAGAAGATTCAAATTCCGATATACCGTTCCTTTACTGATTTTATCGTTTTCCTTTCTCAACTCCAAATAGATTTGATCTGCCGTCGGATGATCACTTCTGCTTCTCACTGCCGCTAATACCATCTGTTTTTGTTTTGTCAAGCCTTTTCTATTCTTTGTCAAGCCTTAGTAGAATACTTCAGATTATAGCATACAGCAAGAGACAAATCACATTAGCCTTTGGTGATTTCATGACAAAGGAACTCCCAAAAAAAATCTCTTTCACGAAATGCACGGCGATTGATTCTAAGCCCGCCCCGCTTTATAATGTCACTCAGAATAAACTACAAGGGAGGGAGAAGCTATGACAAATGGAGAACTCGCTAAAGAACTGAGCCAATATCCTTTGACTGCTATCGCTACTGGCTTGCTTAACTTTGAACGCTTTAACAATCAACTCAACAAATCAACCGATGAAAACTCAAACACCGATTATCCTTCATCAACTACTAAGTCAAATCCACTCAAATTGCCAGAAGAGGAGCGTCGCAAACTTTTCGGCGAGCGTATCAAGATGATGCGTAAATTACGAGGCTTCACTCGTTCTGAATTTGCAAAACTGTTAGGTGTTTCCAGACCCTTAATCGCCGCATATGAAACAGGAACACGCGAGCCTAGCCTCAAAAATTTAATCGCACTAGTGCAAACTCTCAACATAGACACAGATTGGCTGCTAGGTCTGTCACCTCAACTATCGGAGTAATCTCCGGCGGAGCAAAAAACTTCGCCGGTTTTTTTGTTGGTATCGTACTTTCGACAAGCATCGACGAGCAAGTTGGTATCGTAGTATCGCACGGTATCGCATTTTTTTTTGAGACATGCGGTATCGTATTTTTTGAGGTGTTTGGGTTGGTATCGTACTTTTTTGCGGAGCGTGTTACTCAACAAATGGCGTCAGGACGCTATTTAGGCTTTTTTAGCGTTCCTCCAGCCACAGAAATGGTATCGTACTTGGTATCGCATGGTATCGCATTTGGTATCGTACTTTTTAGCTAATAAATGGCGTCAGGACGCCAAAAAATCGCTCTGGTATCGCAGTATCGCAGGTATCGCAGTTTTTTACACGTATATAAGGAAAAAAAATATACACAGAGAGAACTACAAAAAATTTCCCTATAGGAGACCTAAAATAGTACGATACTTACGATACTACGATACTTTTACTAAAAGATGTAGCTATATCAACACTTTTTTAGGTATCGTATTGGTATCGTAGTGGTATCGCATTTTGGAAAGTACGATACCAAGTTTTACTCGTTGGCGTCACTAAGCCATTTGAAAGTAACGCACAAAAAAAGCCCTGCCCTCTCCGTGTGTCTAGCTGAGCTGGGTTTGGGGGGAACAGGGGGAAAGGGGGGCTTTTATTTACTGAACGTCTACAGTTCTGATTCGGTAGCAACGAGTATTGGCTTTACCGATTTTCTTCTGGACAAACGCTTGCTGGGTTTTATATCCTTTTTCAACTTTGTTACTTGGAACGAAGAAACCAGCGGCGACTAAATCAGTGGCAAGTTTTCTGTAATCAAATCCTTCCTCGTCACAGGCTTTTTTTAATGCGGCAACCGTAATGTAGATATATTCGTCGGTAAATTGCCCGCACACCATCAAAATTTTCTCAAGTGCGACGCTACCACCGATGAAGCGATTTTGATTCTGAGCAATAAAGCCTAAGACGAAATCTCTTTCTCTCGCTGTATCAGAGATTTCGGTTGTCGTCGGAATAAGTTTGAAAATCTCTTTCGCGCAAAGTTTTGCATCGTCCAGCAACAATGCAAAATTTTCTTGTGTATCTTTAGATTCGTCGTTGGCAAGCGCGGTACAAAGCAGAGCGTCGGCGAGGACAATGACAGCCATGTATCTGCAATATTCGTTGAGCAGGTTGGGATTTGCTTTTACAAAAGTCTCGACAATATCTTCATAGATAGCGCACAGTTTTTCTTTACCGAGTTCAAGAATCTTATCGATGACGAGAGGGAAAGCAAGCCCGTGATGGTCTTTAATAATGTCGCGAATGGTTTTGCAATCATCAGGAGAAAGAATTTCTTTGGGGGCGGCAATGGAGAGCAAGCGAGTATTGGCACCGCCTGTTACATTATCTGCCAGCAGTTGAGTTTCACCAGTCATAATGACGATAGTTCTCCAATCAGCAAGTTTGCGCAGTGTCGAATCCTTGTTAAGTTTAGTGCGTCCTAATCCGTTGGCGAGAGCATAAACGAGATTGTCGAAAGCTTCCTTGAGGCGATTGTCGGCGACTTGTTTCTCATCGACGAGAAAAGCATAGTCATTGACATCAGCGGCGGCACCGGCGAGTCCATTTTTTGTGGCGTCAAAGGAACGGATCATCTTATCGTTGCCGATTGCTGATGCGCCAAGATAAAGAGCGGTCGTTTTACCCGCCCTTGTCGGCGCGTGAATGTAAAGCAAAAAATTGCGTTCGCCTAAAATTTTAAGTAAAATGGAAGCAATGGACGCGGCTAATATTATCCTTGCAACAGGAGATTTTTTTGCCAATTCGTAAGCACGTTTCCAAACTTTAATACTGCCGCGTTGTTTCAAAGAATTAGCGAATTGGCTTTGCGAATCGACTCTGACATAAACTTTTTTGTCGTCATCAGTCATAATACATTCACGGCGCGGATCTATGAAAAAATCTGTGTCGTTGAAACGATACCAGCCACATCTGGGCACGGTGTAGGTCATGTTGCAAATTTTTTCATTTTGAGCGTTGAAAGCATCGAGAAAATCGACGAGGTGAGTGGCGTTTGAGCTTGTGACAGGTAATCCGAGTTCGGCTAAATCAATGATTTTGCTCTTGTTAGCTATAACAGCAGCACTCGTGGCAGGTAGGGTTTTCCACTTTCCCGAAGAATTCATGTAAGAGAGAATCACTTTGTAAGTTTTTTCTTCGACACTAAAAGTTTTGCCGGCGATAATTATCGGACGACGACAAACCGTAATAATTTTTTCGCCGTCGACTTTTACGATACCGTTTTGAGCCGAGACGCTGTATCCTTCTGGGAAGACGAAGGAGTCTTCAAGGTCGTTGTCAGTGATAAAAGAGAGCGAATTGATTTGAGCTTGGATTTGATTGTGGCGGGTTTTAAGCTCGCTTTGCCGAGAGCTAATTTCTTCAGCTTTACCTTTAACAACATTAACCCAATCATTGACGGCGGCTTTTTCCGTCGGGTGTTTATCGCCGTAAAGTTTAAGCTCACGCTTGAAATTAGAATAGGCTTGTCTGTCGAAAAGGAAAGCGAAAGCTCCCGCAGTTATTACTTCGTCGGAGAAAACAGTTTTGCTGTCGAAAGTTTCAATGTTATGTAAAGTTTCCAGAGCCGCTTTTTTTTGTCCGTCGAAGTTAGCCTGCGCTTTAGCGTTTTCCCTAAGTTGAGCTTTGAGTTTATCGAGTGTGGTTGGCGTATTTTTTTTCGAGTAGGATTGGCGTTGATAAAATTCTCGTTGAGTTTCTTTTTCGTCGTAGTTGCCTTCAGTGGCATATTGAAAGAGTGTTCCTATACCGTAGCCAGGACGATTGAAACCGTTCCATTTAGATTCGCATTCACCTTCTTTAAACTCTGGTTGAGAGCGACTCCATTGTTCCCATAAGCTACACTCGAATCCTTCATTTTTCAAAGCCATGCCGACGCTCAACCATTTTTCGTACTCGCCATCGACAACGTTAATATGCTCAAGCATATGCTCAATGCGAAAACGCTTTAAGTCAGGATTGTCGTCAACAAAATCGAGATTTGATGTCGCTTTAGGTTCAGACTTTTTTTCAACGTAGAGCGTATTTAATTTTTCATCGATTTCAGCGGGTGAAAAACGGATGTCATTTTGTTCGACAATGTGACAGAGAGGAGCATTCTCTTTACCGAGTTTGTAATTGAAAGTGCCGGGTGTCCTAAGTATTCTCGGCAAGTCGCCGACTCCGTCAATTTTCTTGCCGTTGGCTTTTTGTCGAACTACTTCGATAAGCAGATTATTCCGTCGTTTGATTTCTTCGCGATTTTGGTCGGTGATTGCAAGTGGCTCCGCCCAAATGTAATAAGCGTGAAGCCCATAGCCCGAATTGATAATGATTGAAGGAGTAAAAGGCAGAAAAGATTTAGCTTCTTCAAATGATTGGGCGAGATTATCGCTTTTGTGAGCATCGGAGCAAATGTCAATGTCAACAACAATAGCAGTTTGATGAGATACCGTTGTTTCATCTCCGCGTTTGTTACTGGTTGGTTCAATGCAAACGGGGTTTACAGCGTGCCAAACGTCAAAGCCCTCTTTTGAGAGTTCAATAGCCTTTTTTGCCATGAGTTCCCTTTGTGTTTCGTCAGAAATAATGAAGGGATAGGTAGTTCCGTAACCATTTGAAAAAATCATCAGGTAGGAGAAATGTGAAATGGGTATTCTGGCGAAAAGTAGATTGAAAAAGTTTATTGTTTGCGTAGCATCCATATTATAATCCTCCAATGTTAGTGTCACTATTTGAAGAAAAATTACTAATAGTGACAGTAAGAAGATACTACACTCTACAGAAAAAAGCAAGTCTTATAGAAGGTGTTTTTAAGTTGTGACAAATTTTTTGGGTGGATAAACCGCGTCACAATACGGATTTTTCGCGCTTATCCGAAGGATAAGCGGTAAGTGAACATTGCCCGACTTTTCGAGAGCCACTTCGGAGTTTTTCGCCAGACCTTACAACTCCCTCACCATCTTTCTGTTAATAAGTTCGTCTTTATCGAGTTCACTCATCATCTCCCAGTCCTTTTCCATTTCGAGGTTGTTGTCGCCAAAACGAGCAACTAATTGAACGGCATATGGTTCACCCAGAAGCGCATCAGCAATTATCGCCACCAACTCATTTTCCTTCAAAGCGGAAGTTTTGGTCGAGTTGCTTTCCGGCTGAATAACGCGATACACGCGATTTTGCTTCAAGCTCCTATATCCCTCATCGAAAGCGTTAAACCGTTTTTTTGCTTCCTGTAACTTTTCGTATAAATCGCCAACGCGCTTTTTTGCCTCTTCGTACTCCAAAACAATTTTCAAGTTTTTATGAAGAATGTCGGCGGCGAGGAGCGCGATTTTTTCTTGCGCTTCCTTCGTTTTGCACAAATTTCCCAAGCGCGTTGATTCGTTTTCCAGTCGGATTTTGATTTCTGAGAGCCTGCGCCCTGTCTCTTCCAAATTGATTTTTGTCTTCGTGAGGTAATATTGAGCTTGAAACATTTCAGCCCGATTATTCCATTTTCTGTGGGAGAACAAAAGTTCCCGCTCGCGATTTTCCGACGTTTCTCGCTCATACTTAGCCAAAGCTTTTTCGTATTCCTCTTGCTCGGTGCGCAATTTTTTAAAGCCGTCGAGAACGAAAAAATTCTTGGCAAGGGAAATAGCCTCAGAGGGGAAAATACGTTTAAGCATCAAGCGATTGCAAGTATCAATAGCCGCTTCACGTTGTTTTTTCAAGGAACGATACTGCTCAAACAAATGGTTGCGAACTTCTCTCGCCGTGAACATCGTTTTGGGTATTTCTTTCACTTCAATTTTTGCTTTTAAAGCATCAAGGTTTTTGAGGACAGCGGTGCTTGTTTTCTTTAATTCCCTCAATACATCAATATCACTTTGTAAAAGTCTGTGCATGACAAGCTCAACATTTTTCCGCCGGTATGGCTCTTCCAATTTGCCAAGAATCGCCCAGTATTGCGAATTGCTTTGCGCAAGGAACGAACGCAAGTCACAAACTTTTTTCTCTATACCGCGCATAACCGTTTGAAAGGCTTGGGTATCTTCGAGATATTTTCCAGTAGGCGGAATGAGTTCTTTTGAGAGCCTCTCCAAATCCTCACATTGTCTCATTTTATTTTCGTAGTCTTGAAGGAACTTATAATCCGTCGCCGACAGATATTCTTTCCGCGCTTGTTCTCTGGCACCCAAAAAGCCAACTATTTTTCTTTTCTGTTTCTGAATTCTTGCCAGTCCGGACAAAATACCTTGATTTAATCCGTTCAATGTTTCATCTTCCATGTTTGCCGATTTATAAGCTGGAGAATTTGAAAGAAAAAACCAAGCTTGTTCGGCTTCCCTGACTAAAAATTTCGTCTCTTCTTCTGCTGCCGTCTTCTTTTTTACGTCGTCTTGAAACAAAGAATGCTGACGACCTTGCACGTTTTCTCGAAATCTCTTAACGTCTTTGGCAAGTCCGTCGTCTTCGTGTGACGATATTATTCCTATGTACGATTCGGGCATTCTCTTATAGACCTTTGACAAAAAGTCATTACCGTGTTCTGCCGCTTCGCTTTGTTGCGCTTTCAACGACCGATGGTCAACACGAATGGAAAAGCCGTTTTTCGCCAGCACCTCGTTTTGGATTCGGGCAAAATCTGCTCGCATTTCACAGAGATATTTTTTGTCATGCCATTTTGGGGCTTTAGGAGCACCATGTTCACGACAACGCTTAAAACTGGCAACCTGCTCGCCTTTTAGCGGTCGTGCAGCTCGGCGAAAATATCTATACGCCGGTCGCTCGCACTTTTTCTCCACATCATCAATTAGCCGTTCGGAAAACATGATATGAACGTGGGGATGCCTTTCGCCAGATAACTCGCCCGCTTTCTCGTGTATCGCATACGCATAATAGTGATTCGACAAATGGTCAGCGATAAATTTATCGACAATTTCGCGATTCTGTTCCAGAGTCAATTCGTTGGGCAAAGACAATTCGATTTCTTTATACCGGCGATTTCCTTTACTCTCGTAGCGGGTAGCCGCGCTGAAAAACTTTTGTGCCGACCCTTTCGCCCACTTCGGCAGTTGACTTCCCTTAAACACACAATCAGTTCGGTCGTTCTGCGCCCCTTCACGATTTATATAATCCGCATGAGATTTACCGTCCTCACGAAAAATATAATCGGCATGACTTTTCGCTGATATTTTTTTCCCGCTCGGCTGTGTGTCGTTCTTCACTCTCAAATGATATGTAGCCATGAAAAAAACCTCCTTGTGTCCATTTTGGCACAAAAGAGGTCTTCCAGATTCTTATTTTTTTGCGTTTT
>CAMZFJ010000009.1 GCA_947306025.1 uncultured Fibrobacter sp. | reverse complement strand
CACTTCACAAGCGACCGGACGCTGGCGGTAACGCACCATGCCTTCGGCGCGGAACTTCGTTCCAATGTCACGATGCCCGCCGTGCCATTCGCAGTTCACCATTTCCACGCGGTCAAAGCAAACCGACGACTTGTCGCCAGTCACGAGAATATCGCCCGTTTCCGGATCCACATGCTTCACGAACGCGGGCACGCCAATCGCCACGCCCAGACCTTTGCGCTGTCCGACCGTGTACTTATGGAACCCGTCGTGCGTGTTCCACACCTTGCCCTTTTCATCCACGAAGCGGCCCGGACGAGTCATCTCGCCAAATCGATCCTTCAAAAAATCCGTGTATTGCGAACCGTAAATGTCAAAGCAAATATCTTGGCTATCGCCCGTTTTAGCGTTCACGAAGCCGTTCTGCTCCGCGATTTCGCGCACTTCGCTTTTCACGTATGTTCCAAGCGGCGTGAGCACGTGATTGCGGCGTTCATCGGGAACCCAGAACAAAAAATAGCTCTGGTCCTTGCCCGGATCGCGACCGCGCAAAAGCCTACGAACGCCATCGACTTCTTCAATACGAACATAATGCCCCGTCGCCAAAAAGTCCGCGCCAAGCGAATTCGCGTAATCCATCATCCAGCCAAACTTGATAAAGCGATTGCAGTAGCAACACGGATTCGGCGTCCGCGCATGCGAAAAGTCCGCATGGCAGCGTTTTAAAACTTCGCCTGTAAACGCGTCGGAGCAGTTTGCCACATGGTGTTCAATACCCAGCTTTTCAGCAATCATCTTCGCACGGAGCACGCTCGGGTCGTTCTCGGCATCAAAGGCTCCATCGACATCTGGCAATACGCGGAGCGTCACGCCAACGACTTCATAGCCCTGCTGTTGCAAAAGAAGAGCGGCAACGGACGAATCCACACCACCGCTCATGCCTACAACCACCTTTACTTTCGACATTCCCTATTTTACTCCAAATACAATATTGAGCACTATTAACCACCTAATAAGTTACTAGTTCCAAGTTACTAGTTACTAGATTTTTAAGTTCGATTTTTTCTAGTAACTACAAACTATTAACTAGTAACTAGCGGCTGCGCCGCCTTAGTCAAATCTCAGCATCAATGCAAGTTCGAACTGGAGAATCTGGCGGATATGAGCCGTTTCGTCATCCAGCTTTTCGTGAATCTGCCTATATTCGATGTACGAACTGAGCGAAGCCATCTTGTTGAACGTATACGAAGCGCTCGGACGAATGAACCATTCATGCGTTCTCGACGGAACTGTACGATAGTTCAATTCAAGTTTCGGCTTGTAGGCCACAAACGGTTCCACGCCAGAATCATAATTCCAACGAATAAAGACTCCATCCGTACCAGATTCCTTATTCTTCATGTCATATCCTTCAACTGGCTTATATTCCTTACGGATCGTCTTCTTGTAATCGTAGCCAGCGGTAAGCTTCAAGTCAATATTGTTCTTGAGCTTGAAGTACCACTTCCAAAGTTGGAATCCCTTGTCGAGCTTGAGCGGATACGAAATCGAGAAATCATCTCCGATGTTAATCGCAAAGTCATTGTAAAGCCACGTCGGCATCCACGGAGTTTCAAGGAAATAGCGAGTGGTATCAGTGCAATTTTCCTCTTTATTCGGCCAGCACGGATTCGAAATCACTTCTTCCTTCGGGCGACGATTCGTCGATTCAATCTTCATGCGTACATTGTTTTCAATGCGCATATTGTTTTGCGTCAAGAACGTAACGCGGATAAGCGGGTTAAAGTTCCAAACGCGAGCCCAAGAATCTTCGGCGCTCTGGAACGGGCGGCTGGTGACTGTGCGGTTGTAATCAAAACGGCTGTTCAAGCTTACGCTGCGGAAGCTGTTCAAGAACGAAACTTTCTGGGCGATGTTCGGGATTGCAATGCCGATGCCAAACTTCGGGAATGTCGTAGTCGTGTCGATGTACAGCGGATATTCACGAGACTGTGAGAAGTCTTCCTTCCACTGGAAATCGGTCGTCAAGGAAATATCCCAGAACGGCAATGTAAGGCCCGTAGAAATCTGCAAAGAACGAGACACAGAATTGCGGAAGCTACCCTGATACACAAGCGTATCGACATTCTTGTTTCTGTACTGGGCAAAGCCGGTAAAGTCATCACGACTCGTAAGGCCCATGTTACCCGTCATGATATTCCACAGTCCGCGACCGCCGTGACCATCGCCAAGGCCCAAGCCGTAGAGGTAATATTGGAACGGCGTCACGCCTTGTTCTTCGTACAACTGAGCAAGCGTAAAGTTTTCACCGATAGTGTTTGTACTTGCATTCCAGTTGAACTTGACTTCGCGCCACTTGAGCTTGTTAAAGAATCCAGAAACGGCATTGTCCTTTCCGAACAAGTTGGCAAGTTCAATAATTCTCAGAGACGGCGTAAATTCGAATCGATTCGTCTGCGAAATCGTCCAGTAGTTCTTTTCAATGTTCGACGGATCCGTAAAGCTGAAATCATCCGGGATGCTCTTCTGCTGGTTAAAGTCAGAAGAGAACTGCATATTGAACGGGATAAACGGAATCAGCTTGGGATTGAAATTAATCCTAAACTGCTGATTTCTAGAACGTTCGTTGCGGAGAATACCATAAGCACGGCCATATTCACGATGCCCAACGCTATCGACCTTGTAGAACGCCGTCGTATCGTACCTGATTTCGTAAGAATCCGGGTTCTGCATATCAATCGTGAGTTGCTTGCCGTTTGCATCGGTCTTTGCAATTGTATCCACCGGAATAATCACGAGACTGTCGCGGGACACGTAAACCTTTCTATCGGAATGGTCGTGGTCAAAGATGTAACCGCTCGCAAAGAGGCCGCCTTCGGCTGTGGTAAAGAAGTTTTCCTTAACAAAGCCTTCGCGGTCGCCACCACCAAACATGTCACGACGGATATTGATGGAGTAGCTAGTCGTGAGGAACGAAAGGATGTTCCAACGCAAATTCAACTTGTGGTTGAGTTCTGCCGTATAGGTCACGACCTTGTCCACTTGCGGTTCCACAAAATCCGGATCGCGAGTCTGGTTCACGTAGCGTACATAGTTAAAATCGAAGAGTGTCAAATCGAATGTTTGCGGCCACGGTTCAAATTCAGTCTTCGAGAAATCCTTAAGCCAAGAATATTTGCCCAAGCCTTCGAACGGCTTAAACTTGAACATGCTAAACGTACCCAACTTGTACTCGAACAAAGTATGGTAAGAGTAAGTAGAGTCCGCAGAAGTCGTCGAACGACCTTCGGACTGGTGATAAGAATAGCTGAGAGCCGGACGTTCCAAGAATGCCTGCGACAAGAATTCACCGAGCTTTGTTTCGCTAGCCTTGTAATCCTTATGGTAACTTACGCTAAAGCCCAAGTCCTGCACATAAGATTCATAGCCCTTCGATTCGGCGTTATCTCTCAACTTGTTTTCTTCATTTTCCGATTCAACAGCAAGGTCGCCTTGGAACATGTCACCTGTAAGGTCCACAAAGCTACTCTTCTTAAGAATCATGTCGTCCGTAGGCTTCATGTACGGGCGTTTTGTTGAGCTATGGTAACTGAACGACATCGGGATATGGAATCCGAGAGAATCGTTCAAGAACTTGTTGAGCGCAATAGAAATGTCCGCAGACACATCGAGCTGAGATGCAGCCGATGCCAAGTCCGGTTTCGGAGAACGTCCCGAATTTGAAAGCGTTGCAAAGTCGCCATCCTGATAGCGAACCGCACCCGAAAGCGAAATGAAGTCTGCAAAATTCACCTGGCCATTCACACGTGCGGCATAACCCCATTCCGTATCCATATCGGAAAGGCGTAAGTCATTGATCCAGAACTTACCTTTAAGGTCTGCCGGCGAAGCAGAAGAATCCGCAATAATCACAAAGCGCATCCAATCAACCTTCGTGATAGACGGATTACCAACCAAGCGAAGCTGTTCTTCACGATCACCCGGCAGCTTTTTCACAACCGGTTCGACATACGGCGGATGGCGTCCACGCTTGAGGTCCGAGAAATCGGACAGATTCATTGCGAAAGCATTGTCAAGCCAGTTCTTTTCATGGCAATCCGACTCACGGCCCGGTTCGCACGTCCTATCCAAATCCTTCGGGCGGAAACTCCATTCGTAATAATCCTTGGATCCATCAATCGACCCTTCACCGAATTGCAAGGCAAAGCGAATCGGAACAGTACCTGATTTCGATTCAGGATCTTTCTCATAATGTATTTCCATCTTCAAAGACTTGTACGCCGAGAAGTTCTTTGTATCCGTTTCGAAGAGTCGAGTCACGCCCACTTCTTGCCCCGGGCTCATGTTATGGTATTCCAACACAAGCGCCGTTTCCTTGAGCGGGGCATTCGAATCGGCATCGCGTTCCGTCACCGTATTCGGAGACTTGAAATACGTCTTTGCATTTTCACGGTTGTTGATGGTCGAAACCTTGATATACGTTGTATCGTGCGTTGCAAGTGATTCGGTTACACGGCTTTCAACACCGTTCACTTCGACAATCTGCGAATTTTCGTTGGTCGAAGTGCGATAGAGATCGGCCACCGTAGTTTCTTCCCAAGCATTACCCAAGACGCCAAGGCTTACCACTTGCACCTTCGCTTCGGAAACGCCCGGACCAAGGCGGCCCAACCACATACGAGTGTACTGGGATTCCGCCAAGATTTCCTTATAGCCGCTACCCGTCGGAGAAACAATCGTATCGTACTGGTTCAGCGGGATACGCCATCTGCGCCAGCCGTTTTTCAAGACTTCATATTCCGTCGAATTTGTACTCGAAAGGTCAATGCGGTAACGGACAAAGCTAATGTCAGTATCGAAAGAACCATTCCTGTTGATATCTTCGGTATCGTAAGCGCGTTCACCCAAGTTGCCTTCAGTTCCGTTAATGCTCTTAGGCGGATCGCTTTCATCGTCCAAATCCTTGAAGTCATCACCGGCAATATCTCTTGTCGACAGGTCAACAGATCCCATTTTCAAAGTATCAGCCTTACAAGGTTCAATACGGCAATCCCACACAACTCTAATTTCATTTTCACCCGAAACATCATCAAGGCCACGGTCATGCTTTGCGGTTGTCATGCCAAGATCATTTTCACCATTGTACTTGCCATTCGGCTTGTTACCATTGATTGAAATGTCTTCACTCACAAGCCCCAAGTCAATAAAGATGGAGCCTGAGTTACCGCGAGCCACAACTTCAAGGTACTTCATTTCGCTCAAGTCTTGATAGTAAGAGCTGTTCGCACGCATGATACCGCCCCAAGAATTACCCATAAGGTTATCGTTCGGGCGAAGCGTCATCTTGAGCACGGTCAGATGCTGGTTATCTACATCGGAGTTACCTACGTTATCGTAAATGTACTTGTAAAGTTCCGTCGTGTTACTATGCCAAATAAATTCACCTTGATGGCGGTAGTCCTGGCTTTCAATATACGTCGATATAAACTGAAGCGAATCAACACCACCCGGAGGCGATGCTTGCGTCCAAGACAGTCTAGACAGCGGATACACAAGGCCTGTCGAGGTCGATTCAAAGTCTTCAACTAAAGCGGTCTGCGTCTTGCTTGTGTTTGCGTTATGGCGGCTACCGGCAAATTCCGCTTCGACACGCCAGTTCGAAGTTGCTGTCGTATTGATGCCCGGAATCGCATTCACCAAATCCGTCAGAGCCTTCACGGAATCCTGCAAACGGATGTTGAAGCCCCAGAGGAAGCTCGAATACGGTTCGTTGCCCAAGGTCGGGACTTCAGCCGTTGTGCTCTGGCTCTTGTAAAGGGCCGTGATACCAAAGACAGAACCAGCACCAAAACCGTACAAGTCCAAAGGCAATTCGGCACGTGCACCCAAAAGAAGTTTGTTATCAACTTCGAACATCGGTTCGCATTCGAACTTGACCTTGATTTCTTGGTTCGGATCAAGAGCGCGGTCGCTCAAAAGTTCAATCTGACCCAGTTCATAGTTGACTTCGTAGTCTGTACCACGGATTAGCGTTGTAGAACCGGCCGTAACCTTTTCAGATCCCGGAGAAATATCCATGCAGCTTCCGCTGTTCACGGAGTAGCTGGAATTCGGGTCGCGCACGCTGAGCATGGAATTACGACGCTTGCCCACAGATTCAAAATAGAACTGGCTCGTGTAACGGTTCAAATTATAGACAGGTAAAGTATAAAGTTGTGCAATCGCCGCTGTCGTATCAACATTGCGCAACGGTTCCAAGCAGTTGCGCTCTGCAACTTCTTTAGCCTTCGAGCCATAATCTGCATAAACGGAATCCGTCCACATGCGGCAGGGCAACCACATTTCACCCGTGTAACTACCCGAAGCATCCTTCGTAAAGATTTTCGATTCGCTCACCAAAGGCGTTCCAGATTTTTCATCCGCAAGACCAAGCGTTTTCAAATAGTTTCCAGAAATACCCGACTTGTTCTTCATGCGCAAGACAAAGCTGTTGGCGCTGGCATCCGAAATGCCAATCGAATAAACGTTACGCAACATCAACTTGTCGATATCCTTGAGTTCACTCAGCGTGGCATCCCACTGGATAAGGACAGCTTCATCGTTATCGCGTAATGTCGAGCCCCATTTAGCAGCAATGAGCGTATTGCGGTTCACACCATTAATCTTTACGACACCCATTTTGGAATCGTAAGTAAAGTCCTTGATTTCCTCCATGCGGTTGACCGTTTTGGTAATGGGCTCACCCTGCGGAGGTTTGTAAACAACCGTAATATCCTTGAAGACATTGTTCGTTTCGTTCAGCGAACTTCTCTTGTACAACTTCAAGTCCGGCAGCGGCTTGTTGATGGTGTTACCCTTAATCGCAGCCTTGATATATTCTGTCCTCGTATCCTGGTCCAAGAAGTAATAGCGGTATGCGATGAACTGCTTATCCGTCACCTGGAATTCAGTCGTCGATTCGTTAGCCTTGATAGAATATTCTTCTTGCTGACCTCCGTCCTGCGAGGCAATTGTCGTGAGTTTCCAGTCGCCCAGTTTCCATTCAGCCTTGATACCAAAGAGGCCCTGGTGGTTTTCGGAATAACCGGTGAATTCCGTACCGGCAAGCGACAAGTTCGTAGTACCCGCTTCGACTCGCTGTAAGATGTAATCTTCGAATTCGCCCTTGAACGATTCTTCGTACACAACGCGGACTTCATTCTGCGAACCGAGGCCTTCATCAACATTCTTGATTTCAACGGTGATGTACGGACCAATCTTACCTTCAACCATGAAGCTCGGGTTGTAGTCCAAAGACGGAGACGGCCAAAGACTAGTCTTGGTGCTACCTTCGGCATCATCCTTTTCGCCATAACCCTTGAAGCGAACATCCATGGATCCCTTGAGCATGAGCTTCGGCTTGTTGAAACCAAAGTCCTTCATCCAGGCAGGCATGTTCACCGGAATCGTAATATCAAAGACGGAACCGGTTTCAGGCGCCTCGTAGCCATCGTTCTGCCCGACGAGTCCATTAAGCCAAAGACGCTTGCGCCCGATATCGTACATGTCCGAAACGTAATCTGCAAGTTCCGGATAATGCGATGTCCAAAGGACCGTCGTATCCGTGCGAGAAAGCGAGTTCACGCGTTTTTCCGACACGTCAATTTCACGAGTGGCCACATCAATATCGTGCGAGAAAATCTGGCCCTTCGATGTGTTCATGAGCCCCGGGCGTGCACCCACACCGCCAAACGGCAGCAAGCCGTCGAGCGGAGACGTAGACTTTGGCACCGGGAAATACTTTATGGCAGGCGTCCAAACATCTTCCGAACTGACTTCGGAAGCGTTGTCCGTTGGCGGCTCAACCTGAGCCACAACAGGAGATTTCACAGCACTCGCCGAAGACTTTGCCGCAGACGATGCGGGAGCCATCGAAGACGAAGAACGCGCGTCACTAGATGCCGGTTTTGCAGAGCTCGAAACAGGCGTTGCAGAAGATTGAGCAACAACCTGCGCGGAAGACGAAGCTGGCGCAGTGGAGGAAGCCGGAACTACAGCCGAAGATGCGGGTGGCGCAGCGGAAGAAACCGGAGCAGCCGACGACTTCGGTGAAGCCGCAGACGAAACCGCCACAGACGGTTGAGACGACGATTTCGGCTGAACGGCACTAGAAGCAGGCAACGCAGCACTTGAAGACACTACGGAAGCCGAAGACTTCGGTGCAGGCACGTCCTGAAAAAGTTCATCGTCAAAAAGAGATTCATACGAGCTAAGCGTCCCGTCTTGAGACCAGACGGAACCCACAGCCACAAAGCTGCACGCAGCAAAGCCACAAAGGGCGGATTTAAAAAACTTTCTAAAACGCAACGGTCACAAAATACAAAAACGGGACACAAAAAATTAGCACCGATAACATAGAAAAAAAGAAACGTCCCCATGGAGTGGAGACGCTTCAAAACTGGATTCTAGACCCTATTTACAGGATAAACTAGAGGAATACTTCGATGCCACCGCGGCACTTTTCCCAAGCCGGATTTTTCTTGCACAAGAGTTCAATCATCTTGTCGTAAGTAGCCGTGTTGGAGAAGCCCTTCCACAAGCGACGTTCCACAGATTCACCGGAATCCTTGTCGATCGTCGTAATGGTGTCGTAGTAGTTCGTGTTATCCTTGAATTCCGAAATCAAGATGTTCTTCAAGTCATCCGTGTAGATGCGGGATGCATACTTGAGGATGGAATCGTTGAAGTTGAGTTCGTTTTCGACGAGCCATTCGAAGTCCTGAATCGGGTTGCCGTAAATGAGCCAGTGGCGGAGAGCGAGAGCCACCACGAGGTCCTTCACAGCACTGCGGAAGATGAATTTGTCTTCAAGACGGCCGTTCCACGTGATGCGGGTCAGCGGGTTATCGTCGTTAGCTTCGATAGACACGCCCTTACCCGGAGTGACCTTGCGGATCTTGATCGGGAGACGGCTAAGGAGCTGCCAAGCCTTCGTGAAGGCAATCGTCTTGCGGACGAAGTCCTTTTCCTTTTCAGGGGCAACGCGCACAAACGCACCGAAGCAGCGCTGGTAGAGCGTTTCCTTGTCGAAGATGCAGTCGCTGGAGCGGCATTCGCTGAGCTTGCCGTCCATCATGAAGAGAGTCTTAGCAAGTTCCGGACGCATGCGGACTTCGAGCTTACGGGTACGGGCCTTGAGGCGGACACCGTCCTTATAAACGTAGGTAAAGCCTTCTTCCTGGTAACGCTGCCAAATGAAGAACTGCAAATCGTCAGCAGCACGCAGATGGTAGCTGAACACCGGGTTCTGGCGGTTGTTAGCCATGGTCACCTGGTTCAGGAAGTTGTCGGCGCCCTGGTACGGCACCACAACCTTGACGAGCACCTGCGGATTCACCGGATGCTTGCTCTTCTTGGCGTACTGTTCGTACGTGAAGAGAGACTGCGCACCGTTGATAATCTTCGGGCGTTCAATGAAAAGCACCTTCTTGCCATCGCGTTCCTTAAGGCGCAGGTCGTCGCCCGTGAGGGTCATACCGTTGTGGAGGAACGGGAAGTCATCGACGTTCACGTTCTTGTCGTCATTGCGTTCCATCGTCTGGAAGGCATCGATAAGAGCGGCGTTCGTATGAGTGAGGTTACCAAGATAAGTACGAATGTTAGAGCTTACGATAGCCATGTTGTGCTTGGTCTTGAGGCGCTTACCAAGGGCAACGTGGTAGTCAAAAATCGTGCGAATCGGGCAGAAACCGAGGAAGAGTTCGCCGTGATCGGAAGTGAGGTGGAGCGGTTCGGAGTCCATCTCGATTTCAAGTTTGTCGTCTGCGCTGCGGAAGTCACGAGTGAGGTCGTCGTGTTCGGCAATGATTTCGAGCTTAGCCTTGACGTCTGCCTTCCAGAGAGTGAGCTTGCGACGCATGTCCTTGAGGGTACGTTCGAGTTCGGAGTCCGTGATATCGCGGCTAGCGCGAGTGCGGAGCACCGTGATTTCGAGCGTTTCCATGTACGGACGGCTTGCAGGAGCATCAACATCTTCTTCAGCTTCTTCATCTGAAATCTTGTTGACTGCCCACGGGTCAGCTTCTTCGCGAAGCGAGAGGAAGAACGGATTGGTCGGGTCGCTGGTGCGGAACACGGCAATCTGGAGTTGCTTCAGATCGGCATTCAAGTGTGCGACAACTTTTTCAAGCGGAGTATCTTCGTCCAAGAAGATGAAGAATTCCATGAAGCCCTGTGAATACTGGAAGCCGTGAAAGCAACCATTTTCATCTAGGTTCAGATGCCGGAGTGCCTTAATTCGATCGTTAGGGTCATTAGGGTTTAAGCTCAAGAGGCTAGCGACAAATGCTAAGCGGCGTTCCTGCGATTTTGTTAGTTCCATTTTTTCCTCAATAATTACACTGCAAGACCAATATACAATAATATTATATATTGGAGTATTCTCGTAATTCGCACCCTAAAAATAGCTTCAAATTGTAACATTTGCGTGCAAAAAAAGATAAAACATTCATTTTTTTGGTGCAAACCGCGCAATTTCAGTGAACAAATGTATAAAATTTTTAGAAAATTGGAGAAAAACACCCCAATAATAAACAAAATTGTAAGAATTCGTTATCAAAGCCAAGAAGCTTTCCATGTGCATTTCGAAGGATTCCAAACCGCGTCTGAAAATTTTTTCCACGTCTTTATTCATGCTTTTTTTTATGTTTTTTTCGTATCGTTTTACGTTTTTCGAATCAAAAAAGCTATGATTTAAATATTAGGAGTCTTTTTATGAATTTACTTGATGTTATAGCGAAAGCAAAAAAGGAAAAAGCAAAAACGTTGGACTTGTCTCAGAAGGGCCTCCGTCTTTTGCCGCCCGAACTTTTTGAAATTGAAACTCTCGAGGAACTCAACCTCGACCGCAACATGCTCGTCGAAATTCCCGACGATATCGGTCTTTTGAAGAACTTGAAGAGCCTTTCCGTGAGCGAAAACGACCTCATGGAATTGCCGGAATCCATCGGCGAACTCACTAACCTCGAAAACCTCTACCTCGGTTACAACAGCCTTTCGGACTTGCCGGAATCGGTAGGCAAGCTCGTGAACCTCCAGACGGTGAACATTGCCAAAAACCAACTTCTGGACCTGCCGCTCGAAATCGGCAACTGGCAGAAGGTCGTGAAGCTCTCGCTCCACGACAACATGCTCTCCGAAATTCCGCCGACCATCGGCAAGATGAAGAACCTCGTAAAGCTCTACCTCGACAACAACGAACTTACGACCATCCCGGCAACGCTCTCGCACCTCGAAAACCTTGAAATTCTTATGGTTTCCGGGAACCGCCTGGGCTCAATCCCGTCGGAATTCGGCAACTTGAAGAACCTCCGCGAACTTGTGCTCGATGCAAACCAGCTCGCCACACTCCCGGATAGCCTTGCCGAATGCGACAACCTCAAGACAATTTCCGTTATTGAAAACCCGATGGAAGAAGGCGTCCCCCGCGTCCTCCTCGACAAGAAGGGCTTAAGCATCGATCAGTAGCGTCTTAGCCGCAGTTACTAGTCTCTAGTTATTAGTTACTAGAAAATTGTCATTCCCGGCATAGTCCGGGAATCTCCTTTTTAGAGCAACACAAAAATCAAACGTTTAAAGGATAAAGTCATGAAAACCCGAATAATGTTCGCAATCTTGCTCCTGAGCTTGTTGGGATGTTCCGACTTTATTTCTCCGGTCAAGAGCACGCCAGGGCCGGAATCCGAGTACGCGTTCAACTACTGGCTCTTGAATAACATCTATCTATACGAAGATGAGCTCCCAAACCTGCAAGAAGATGGTGACTCCATCCAGTTGCTCTACAATACACTAAAAGACCCTTACACCACTTACACACCTCCATCGCAAAGCGAAGATAAAATCACCCATCTTAACACAAGCATGATTGCAGGCGATGTCGGGATACGCTACTTCAATTATCCCAACTTAGAACATCCTATCATCATCGATCGAGTTTATCCTCAAAGCCCCGCTGGAAAAGCGGGCGTGCCCAGATTCGGAAGCATCATCAGCGTAAACGATATAGAACTTACAGGCGACAAAGCCAAAGTCACTTACGATTCTATTTTAAACTACAGCAAAACTATTAGGCTCCTCGTTGCCTACAAAGGCGAAACCAAGCTTTATGAACTCCAAAAGGAAACCATCTTTGCTCCAACCATTTTTGTCGATACTCTTTTCGAAGATTCTTCTAAAGGCTATCCGGGAATTATTTTCATCACAATCGAAGGATTCAAACCCAAAACGGTCGACCAAGATAGCGGATCTTACGGCGAACTCAAGACCTACCTGAAATCTACAATTTCAGACAAGCGCGTCCGCGTTTTGGACTTGCGAGGCAATCTCGGCGGGCATGTAAAACAAAGTACACTCATGGCCGATCTTTTTGTCAGCACAGGTATTCTTTCTACAACACTATCGCGTTCACTGAATCCCGACGGAGAATCCATTCACACGTCTTCCACCACAAAAGCCAAAGCAGGAGATCCTGGAGAAACCGGAAATTTCATAATCCTTGCAAACCAGGCAACAGCAAGCGCCGCCGAGATCTTCATTGCAGCCGTCACTGAACTAACTGATATCCCGCTAATCGGCTCTCGAACTTTTGGCAAAGGCATCGGGCAAACGCCCTTTTTCACATATGCCGGCGGAGTTGCTACGATAACCAACTATCAATTTTTGACGCCCAAAGGCAATTCCTACCACAAAGTTGGAATCCCCCCCAAATATGAATGCGATAATACTATTGGAGAAATTTGCGCAGCCAAGATTGCTAATAAACTTTATGGTGTGAATAGTTCATACCAAGATGACAGTGTTCTTGCAAAACAATACCGCAAAAATACTGAAGGATCCAAGAATTTTGAAGGAGGAGCAATAGAATGGGCCGATTCGGATATTTATTTCAAGACATTCGAAAATACGTATCCGTAATTGCAACAATCGCTATTACGAGTTTTGGGATTACGGCATGTTCTTCTGATACGACAACAGCACCGTACAATGGACTTAATTCCTGCATGGGAACCCCTGAGTTCCAGCAGAACTACATGCACCTTTTTTACTTGTACATCGACAAGGACAAATACCTACGCAACCCCGAAAGCTACCTGGGAAAAGTCGATACCGAAGCATTGCTTGACAAAGGCATCCCTTGGGACTACCACGACATTTATTACATGTACGCCCAAATGAACGACCCATACACCTATTATGTGGACCCGTCACGATCATTCGCGCTGTTAAGCTCATGGACTAGTTCCGAACAAAAACTCGATGCAGGGTTCGAGCTCGATTCAGCTTACATTCCCGAAAAATATGTTGTCAAGAAGGTCATAGAAACATCTCCCGCCGATCGAGCCGGCATCAAAGCCGGTGACGAAATCGTAGAAATCGAAGGCGTCGCTCCGAAATCAAATATTGTATACAGCCGTCTATCGGAAGCTTTAGAAGACGATGTTATAACTTACACCATCAAGCGCGATTCTACAAATTTGACCATTCCGGTGAAGATAGCTCCGTACCACACCCCTACAGTAGAACTTTCGTTCAAGGATTCCATTCCCGTCATCAAAATAATGGAATTTACACAAGAAACATCTAATGATTCGGGCACTTACGGCGAATTTGTCCGTTATCTACGTGCAACAGAAAATTACAAGACAACCATCATCGACTTGAGAGATAATGGAGGCGGCGACATTTCCCAGTGCGTCGCTATGGCACAGACTATGCTTTCTAAAGGGGACACCGCCATTGGCATTTTATCGATGGTTGCCGATACAGTCCATAAAAAGCAAACCTCTCAAATAACCTACTATATCAACGATCGCGATGGGTTATTCAAAGACAGATACTTCGTGTTCCTAGCAAACGGATATACGGCAAGTTGTTCCGAAATGATGCTTGTAAGCGTTGTCTCAAATAAAAAATATCCTATTGTCGGTTCAACAACCTACGGTAAAGGCATCGGGCAAAGGAGCTTTTTGACGAACTCACTTTCCTTGGTCTCCATCACCAACATGAAAACCTTGGATAAGCAAGGCAATACGTACCACAAGTATGGAATTGTTCCTGATTTTGCAATCTTAGATGATGCCGTCGCACTCAATAAAGCCGTTGCACTTGCCAAAGACCAAAATTATGTGCGAGTCGCAGGTTACGGAACAACCAATACGGGGCACTTCGCCAAAGCAGCGCTAGAGCCCGATACCATGCCGGGATTCTTCCATTTTTCCGAAGAATACACTCCGGAAATCAAGTTAAAGTATTAAGTTGTTCGTCGCAGTTTATCCCGGACTCCAATCCGGGACGCGCATGACGACAGCGGGTATTACTTTAGCACAAACGACAATCGAAAAATTTATTTCAACACGCGCATACGGACCATAACGTCCGTAGAGTCGTTTGCCTTGACAGCGGGCGCCGCAAGCGTGAGCTCAATTTCCTTGCGGATATTGGCGACCTGCTTTTTCAGGCGAGCAAGACGGTTGCCTTCGAGCTTCGGTGTTGCAATCATCGTCTTCTTGGCGGGGTTCATCCAGTTGCCGCGAGCATCCTTGAAGCCCAAGTGCAAATGCGGGCCCGTGCTGCGACCTGTAGAACCAACACGACCAATAACCTGACGCGGAGCGACCTTAGCGCCCACTTTTACGCCACGAACAGACAAGTGCATGTACCAGCTTTCGGAATTATCCCTATGGCGTACGGCAATCTTGTTACCGCTCAAGTCATCATAGCCCGAAACCGTCACGACACCAGCAGCAACGGCATAAACCGGAGAGCCCGTGGGGCTACCATAGTCGATACCGTGATGCACCGTGCGGCGGCCCGTAATCGGGTGGATGCGAGCACCATATGGGCTTGTGATGTGCAAACGGTCCAGCGGGTAACGGAGACCTTCGAACACAAGCGCTTCGCCTTTTTCGGTATAGTGGGCGTTAAAGGAACTCTTCGGATCCGGGTCTTCATAACGGAACGCTTCGTGATGGCCCACCGTGTGGCCATTAAATTCAGCATAAAGAACCTTGCCGCTAATCCACATCGAATCCTGATAGAACTTTTCTTCGAGTAAAATGCGGAATTTGTCACCCGGACGTGCCAGTTGGAACGAGACCTTGCACTGCAAAATTCCGCTCACGGTGCCCACCATGCGGCCGGGAATACCGACCTTGTAGAGAATGCCATTCAGCGTGCTTCCCGTTTCAAGCGCCCCTTCGAAAACGGACTGGCGAATTGTGACCGGCTTGTCGATACGGCTATAAGAAAAGCCTGAACTGGTCTTGCTCAACATGTGGACGGTGGCCGGGTTCGGCGCAAAGCGGAAGCGCTGGACATTTCCCGAAGAATCAAGCGCAGCATAGAACACTTGACCCACGCGGAGAGCAGAAAGTTCTACAGAGTCCTGCAAGGCTATCACGATTTTACCGCGTTCATTTTCGTTAATGTTCATGCGGTAAAGCACCTGGAAAAGTCCATCACCCGCACGGACGGTATCGTTTTTCACAAGCCATTTCGAAGAAGACTCTTGAGCCTTTGCAATCAAGGCCTTTAACGAATCGGCCGTAGCTTCAAGCTTTGCTTTTTCTTGAGTCAACGCATCAATTTTTTTCTGTTCATTACATCCGGTAAACGCAATAATTGCAACACACAGTAAAAAGAAAATTCTGGACATAAACAACCCGCTCTAAAGATTTCAAACGCAAAGATAAAATTTTTGTGCATTCGCCCATAGCCCTATTTAAAATTTTACAACCGATTATAATGATGCGGGCAGAGCATACACAAAAAAAATCACCCCGCGCATAAAAGCGCAGGGCGTGAAATTCAAGCGATAAAAACGCTAATTACTTAGCAGCCTTCTTGACTTTCTTCTGATCCTGCTTAGCAGGTTCTGCCGGCTTTTCAGGCGGAATCACTTCCAAAAGTTCCATTTCGAACTTGAGAACGGAGTTACCCGGAATAGCACGGTTGCCATGAGAACCGTAACCGAGGTCGCTCGGGATCCATGCGATAACCTTTTCGCCGACCTTCATGAGCTTGAGCATTTCCGTCCAACCCGGAATCACAGCAGTAACCGGGAATTCGAGCGGCTGGCCACGATCGACAGAGCTATCGAACTTTTCGCCATTGAGGAGCGTACCAGTGTAGTGAACCTTGACCTTGTCTTCGTCGGTCGGAGTAGCACCTTGACCTTCAGTAACAATCTTGTACTGGAGACCAGATTGCGTAGTCACAACGCCTTCGGCAGTCTTGTTCTGAGCGAGGAAAGCTTCGCCTTCAGCCTTGTTCTTTGCGGCTGCGATGCTGTCCTTTTTCATCTTTTCGGCCTGGCGGTCAGCAGAAAGCTTGTTGAGCGTTTCCATAATAATAGAATCGTTCATCAAGAACTTAGCGGAATCGCTATTGTAGCGTTCCTTGAATGCCTGGATGAACAAATCAAGGTCGAGATCGATGGAATCACGGGTTACGAGCTGGAAACGAGCCTGATTACCGAAATGAGCACCGAGAGCATAGCTGTACTTGTCCTTTTCAGTCACAAGCGAAGTCTTTTCGGTAGATGCGGTTTTGCACGGTTCACAACCAGTCATAAGCATGGCAAGAGCGCCAGCTGCAACAATCAGTTTAGTCTTCATTTTTATCCTCTATGAAAAAATAGACATCCCTTAAAATAGTAAAACATTTCTCTTAAAGCTTACAATAATTTTCTTTTTACCTTTACTTTTAGTATATTTTTCGCTAACAAGTAATGATATTAGGTTTATTATGTGCGGAATCATTGGATACAACGGAAAAAACGAAGCTCTACCAATTCTTGTAGACGGACTCAAGAAGATGGAATATCGTGGATACGATAGTTCAGGAGTCGCGGTCATCGACAATAAACAGATAAACGTTGTTCGTGCATCTGGAAAAATCAAGGCTCTCGAAGACAAACTAAAGAACAATCCGATTAAGGGGTCTGTCGGTATTGCCCACACCCGTTGGGCAACCCACGGTGCCCCTACCGAAACAAATGCCCACCCGCACACCAGTTTCGACGGAAAAATTTCAATTGTCCACAATGGCATTATCGAAAACTACGCAAGCCTCAAGGCCAAGCTCATTAGTGAAGGCATTGAATTCAAGTCCGAAACAGACACCGAAGTTGTAGCCCACCTCATCGCCCGCTATTACAATGGCGATTTGAAGAGCGCCGTCCTCAAGGCTCTCAAGCAAATTGAAGGTACGTTCGGCCTTGGCGTTATCTGTAAAGAAGAACCTAATGTTTTGATTGGCGCCCGTCGCGGAAGCCCGCTTATTCTCGGCATCGGTAACGAAGGCGATTTTTACCTTGCCAGTGATGTTTCCGCAATTATCAACCACACACAGAAAGTCGTTTATCTAGACGATAATGACGTTGTTCAAATTAAGGACAACGGATATTCCATCGTCAACATGAGCAGCCACGAAGTGCAACGCGAAGTCCAAGATGTCGAGTTCGATGCAGATGCCGTGGCCAAGGGCGGATTCCCGCACTTTATGCTCAAGGAAATTTTCGAGCAACCCGAAGTGCTCCGCAACACCATGCGCGGTCGTTTGCTTTTCGCCGAAGGCAATGCAAAACTTGCCGGCCTCGACACCAATATCAAAGAACTGAGGAACATCAACCGCATCATCATCACCGCTTGCGGCACAAGCTACTACGCAGGCATGGTCGGTGAATACATGATTGAAGACTTGGCAGGAGTTCCGGTCGAAGTCGAATACGCTTCGGAATTCCGCTACAGGAACCCGATTATCAAACCGGGAACTCTCGTGCTTGCCATTTCGCAATCCGGCGAAACCGCCGACACGCTCGCCGCCCTCAAGGAAGCTCAGCAGAAGGGAGCAACGGCTCTTGCTATTTGTAACGGAGTCGGTTCAACAATTGCACGAACAAGCGATGGCGGAGTTTACATGCATGCAGGCCCAGAAATCGGCGTGGCAAGTACCAAGGCATTCACAAGCCAAGTTACCGTACTTGCCATGATTGCGCTTTTGCTCGGCCGCCAACGCCGACTCAGCTTTGAAGCCGGTTCTGAAATCGTCAAGGATCTTTTGGATCTTCCGGACCTCGTCACAGAAACACTCAAGCTCTCCGACAGCAT
>CAMZFJ010000008.1 GCA_947306025.1 uncultured Fibrobacter sp. | reverse complement strand
GAAGAGGCCCATGAAAATCGGCATCTGGATGAGCATCGGGAGGCAGCCACCCGTGCAGCTAGCGAGCGGGTTGATGTTGTTCTTGCTGTAGAGTTCCATCATAGCGGCCTGCTTCTTCTGCGGGTCGGTACGGTACTTGAGGTTGATTTCGTCGAGTTGCGGCTTGAGAGCGGCCATACCGCGAGTAGACTTGATTTGCTTTACGGTAAACGGAGTCGTAACGCCGCGAACGATAATCGTCACGAGAATGATTGCAACACCGTAGTTCGGGATGATGCTATAGAACATGTTGAGGAGCTTGAGCAACATCTTGCAAATCCAGACGAACCAGACGTCTGCACCGCACCAGCTCCAGCCACTCACGATAATCTTTTCGTAATCCTTGTTGAGCGAGGCAAGATCATCCCACTTGAGCGGGAGAATCATCAAGTTGTAGTTGATGGACTGGGCACCGCGAACGTCGTCGGCAATTGTAAGCTTGTAAGTAGCCGGTTCGGCGTCACTACCACCGACTTTTATCGGCACAGCCTTGAGTACTGCAGGCACAGCCTCATCAAACTGAACTGTCATTGCCACATACTTGCGACGAAGACCCGCCCAAATGACCTTACCTTCAGTAGCGTTGAAGGACTTGGCTTCATTGGTCATTTCACGTTCAACAGAATACATGTTGTTAAAAACAACTTCACTAAAGAAATAAGAGCGACCAGCTCCGAAGAACCCACCAGACTTCGGAACTTCTTCAGTTTCTTTAAGGCCGCCATTCCAAGCAAGTTCATAAGCACTCGGCTTGAATCCGATAAACTTGTTCTCTTGACGAACACCCTGACCATTCTTGGTAAAGCCGTAAGTACGGATGACCTGGTTGCCGTTGGCATCCTGGAAAGCGAACTGGACGCTAGCGCTATCGGTCACGACAATCTTTTCAGGAGCGTTGCCCATTTCGAACATGGCTTCACTGAGGTCAGCGTTGTCGAGTTTCAAGTCAAAGGCGCCAAGCGCCGTGTCCTGAATGATTTCCGGGAACTTGCCTGCGGAATCCGGAAGAGCCTTCACGATGACGCTCTTGACCTTGCCTCCCTTGTTGGTGAGCGTCATGATGAACTTGTCGGTTTCGACCGTCACGGAGCGTTCCGCAATTTCAGCCTTCACCGCCGCCTTTGCAACGCTATCATCCGCCAAGGTCCCTGAGCCCTGTCGAAGGGCCGAACCGCTTTCGTCTGAGCCACCCAGCACCGGAGCAGCCTTGATTTCGGGCGTTTTCTTCGGCACCACGAGCGAACCTGCAGCACTAGAATCCTTGGAAACCTGCGCCGCAGCGGCCCTAGCCTTCGCACGAGCGGCAGCCTGCGCCTCGGCAGTTGCATTATTGACAGCCATCCACCAAATCACGATGACCGCGATAAGAATGGAACCAATGATTGTATTCTTGTTCATTTTTTATCCTTAGGGGGCGGAACCGGGTCATAGCCGCCCTTGCAGAAGGGGTTGCATCTTAAGACTCTAAAAACCGCAAGATAGAAACCTTTGATGGGCCCGTGGACGCGCAAGGCTTCAATTGCGTAGTTTGAACACGTTGGTTGGAACCTGCAGACCCCATGGAAAAAATAGGGGTGCACCAATTGATATATACGGATAGGGGCGATAAGCACCGCCACCAAGGCTTGTTTAACCTTCTGCCACATCCGGCTGCTTATCCCATTCCATCTTGTGGAATATTTTCTGGGCAGATTCACGGAAACGCTCTGAAGACATTTCCTTGGAATTGTCGCTCACGATAATCATCGCCCAAACAGGCTTTTTGATATTCGGGACAATACCGTAAAACAGTGGTCGCAGGAGCCTACGACACTTATTGCGATACACGGCATTTCCGTTCTTCTTCTTGGCTAAGAAGCAGAAACGACAAAAACCGTCCGGACTTTCTATCCAACGCATACTAAAAGAAGGTGCGCGGACGAACTTTCCTTGGACGGCTACTTGCCGGTAAGCGGGCTGATTAGGCAGCCGATAAGAACGCAGAGTGGCTATAAGCCAGCCCCGACTTACTTCTTATAGATTTCGTCGCTAACGGTGAGGACCTTACGGCCCTTAGCACGGCGACGGCTCAAAACAGCACGACCCCAACGGTCTTCCATACGGGCCATAAAACCGTGCTTGTTAACGCGCTTACGATTGTGAGGCTGGAATGTTCTTTTCATGATAAAACCTTTCTATGAAAACAGAATTTTTTTGAGACTCAAATTTAGTAAAATGTTAGTATTTATCAAGGGGTTACACCTCCCCTAAAGGTTAAAAAATTGCCCCAAACGGGACCCAAACAGAAAGCATTCAATTAAGACACAATCTATCAACATTTTGCAAACAGTAATTTTTGTGAGTGGCCATTAGTTATTAGTCATTGGTCATTAGTCGTTGGTTATTGGTTATTGACCAATAGCTTATGACCGAAAACGATTCCCAGCAAACCCCAAAGGACAAAACTTAACTAGATTCTTCGACATAAAATATAATAGTACCCCACCCAAACGCCACTCAAGAAAAGATGGTTCCTCGCGTACGCGAGGATGACAGCTCAGAACGACACCTCCATACATTTCGTTATCCTCACATTCCAAATCCTTTTTATATCTTTTACATATATAATGGAGCAATAGTAGGATTTTATGGAACTTACACCACTTGACATCAGAAACCAGACATTCCACAAGAAAAGCTTTAGCGGCTACGATCCGGATGAAGTGAAGGCGTTTTTGGAGACGACCGCCACGGCATTCGAGAACATGTTCCGCGACCGCACGAACTTGACAGAACGTCTGAAGGTTGCTGAAGAACGCGTAAACTACTACCGTCAAATCGAAAAGACAATCCAGGAAGCTGTTGTCACCATGCAGCGCACGATTAACGAAGTCAAGGCGTCTGCCGAAAAAGAAGCCGAGATTATCGTTGCCGAAGCCAAGGCACGCGCCATGCGCGAAGTCGAAAGCATCAAGCGCGAAAGCGAAAACCTGCGTACCGAAATCGAGCAACTCCGCCAGCTCCGCACCAACTATTTTATCCGCTGCCGCGCGCTCATCCACAGCCAAGACGAACTGCTCTCTGCCATGGAAAACGACCAGCAGAAAGAATTCGAAGCCCCCGTGAGACCGAATAACGGCGGCATCGCGCTCACTTAACTCACGCCATGAGAATAAACATCAAGGTACATGCGCGTAGCAAACGCGAAAGCATAACGCCGCTCCCCGACGGAAGCTACAAGGTCGATGTCAAGGCGCCACCGGTAGATGGCGCTGCCAACGAAGCTATCTGCGAGCTCATCGCAGATTACTTCCACGTTCACAAACGCGATGTTTCTGTTGTCGTAGGTTCCACGAACAACAAGAAAGTTATCGAAATTTTAGGTAAATAAAAACAGCGGAATTCGAGGGGAAACCAACACGCTATTTTTTGAGCAAGTTGATTATGAAAATTTCAATCCAGTCCAAAATTTTACTTCTTTCTTTATCTTGCACGCTTATCAGCACGCTCTCGCTCGGCATTCTGAGCACCATATTCATCAGCCGAACGACGCAACGTAACTCCATGCAATACATGAACGACCAAGCTAGCGCCGAAGCCGCAAAGCTGAACTACATGTTTGAATCGCATGAGAAATACATGATGGCCGCAGCAGCCGGGATTCTTTCGCAGATAAAAGAAGACTCCACATTTTTAACCGACGAGACAAAGCTTCACACCAACATCGAGGGCATCCAGGAACGACTCCATTCAACCATATACAACCTCTCGGGAACAAAAAGCGTCTATGTTAGATTCAATCCACAAATTGTAGATTCAAACGAAGGCATTCTTCTCATTAGAGCTAATCCAGACGATCAATTTAAGCCATATAAATTAACAAATATTTTGCAATTCAGTCCAACAGATCTGGAACATGTCGGTTGGTATTACAAGCCCATTCTATCGGGCAGCCCCATCTGGCTCCCTCCCTATTACAACAAGAACTACAATTCCTACATCATTTCTTACGTCATCCCCATGTTCCTGAACAACAAGGAAATAGGCGTTGCAGGTATAGATATCGACTTCGAATTGCTGACCAAGCAGCTTTCACAAGTCCGCATCATGACATCGGGTTTTGCGTTCCTAGAAGATAACGAAGGGCTTGTCGTTTACCACCCCACCCTGCCCGCAGGGCTTACATTCAAGCCCGAAGACGATCAAGTAAAATTGACGTACCCGCTCCAGAACGGCATGAAGCTCATCATGGTTGTGCCAACGGTTGAAATCAACGCCCAGCGCGACAAGCATATCAAACAAAGTATCATCTTTATTCTACTCCTTTTATGCTTCACAACAGCCATTTCGATATTCTTTTCGAGAAGCATTACAAAATCGCTTAAGAAGCTCACTGCAGAAGCAAAAAAGATGATTACCGGCGACATGAATGCCGATTTCAATATCAATCAAAACGACGAAATCGGGGATCTCGCCAAGAGTTTCACCGCCGCTAAATTCCACATCACTCAATACATGAAGCAAATGCAGGGCCTAGCTTTCCAGGATTCGCTCACGGGCGTTCGCAACAAGATGGCCTACGACAATTACCTGAGCGATTTGGACCAGCGCATACAAACAAACGATATAAAATCTTATGCCATCGTCGTTCTTGACCTGAACAACCTTAAGGAAATTAACGACACCTACGGTCACGAAAACGGGAACGAATACCTAATCAATTCGTGCAAGTTAATTTGTCAGGTGTTTATGCACAGTCCCATCTTTAGAATTGGCGGCGACGAATTCATTGCCATTCTGACCGGAGAAGATTTAAAACAGGCCCACAACCTGCTAAAAAAACTCAAGGAAGGCATGGCGGCAACCAAGAACGCGGCGTTCCCATGGAAACACATTTCCATTGCATACGGCATTGAAATCGCCCAATCCGCCAAAGACACAACTATCGCGGAAACGTTCAACAAGGCCGACAAGAACATGTACAAGAACAAGCGCGCCATCAAGCTTGCAGAGCAGGGGCACACCGCAGAAGAAGAAAAAACCGCACAAAGCTAAAGCAAACGAATTACGCCTTGTTCCGGAATTCCTTGGGAGATTGCCCTGTAAATTCCTTGAACGCCTGCGCAAACTTGCTGGAATTGGTATAGCCCACACGGCCCGCAATTTCGGCAATATTCAATTTTCCATCCAGCAAAAGCTGGGTGGCTTTTTTCATGCGGTACGTTTTGAGGTACGAATAAATAGAATCGCCATATGCAAGCTTGAAATACTTTTTCATTTGCGTCGGGCTCATTTCGATTTGCTTAGAGAGCTGTTCGAGCGTCAAATGGTCTTCGACGTTTTCGCGAAGGATTTCGCGCAAGAGTTCCATTTTGCTTTTGTATTGGCTCGGGATTTTGGCAGCGGTTTCGTATTTGGCTTCGGAATCGAGGCGGCTCAAGAACAGAATCAGTTCCAGCACCTTGATTTTGAAATACGGCAAGCGGATGTTTTTAGGGAGCCTGTACAGTTCCGAAAAGATATGGCTCACATGTTCGCTTGACGGGAGTTTTAACGGGAGCGTCAGCGGCTGGATTTTTTGAATCAGGGCCGCAAAGTCCACGCCGACCGCCTTAAACATGTTCATGAGTTCGCTCTGGCAGCGATCCATCGAGAATATGACTGCAATACCGTGATAGCAATGTACGGGGAATTGATACGTCTTGCTTGCCGGCATTTGGTCCAACAGCAACAAGCCGTTTTCTTCCATGGAGCGCGGCGAAGAATTCGAATCGAGCCATTCCGAACTGCCGTTATGGCAGTGCAAGACAATCAGGCTTTTCCCTTGATTTTCAAAGTTAAACGTAAATTCCTTGAGATGGAAATTGCTGTAAAAGACCTGAAGCCCTGGCAAAACATTATACACTAGAAGATGTCCGGTTCCCGTTTTATTTTGAAGCATATAATGAGAAAAGAAATCTGCATTCTGTATTTGAATCAGATTTCTATCGGGAACAGGCCTTATCATAATTTACACTCTCTTAAAATTAGATTATACCAAGTATTTTAGACTAAGCCAATTTAATTAGTTTTATTTAATTAAATTAGACTCATCTAAATTTAAGCAATTTTTAAGAAAGCGTCAAGGAGTTTATCTAGAAGAAATACTTACCTTTCACCCATATTTGTGTATTTTTCTTGTAAGTTTTGAACGTTCCGCGCCTCCCTCCAAGCCAATCGGCGCCTAAAGAGAGCGTAATTTGGTCACTCAGCAAGTAATCCGCTGCAGGACGGACATAAAAACCGACATTATCGACATCGAACATTCCGTAAACGGAAAACTTGAGCGTATTGTTCAAGACTTCCTTGGAAATTCGCGCCGTAATCATGGATGTATTTTGCTCCGTTCCCAACACATCACGATAATCCATAATGACCTTGTGCATGTATTGCGCCATGATCGTCCAATTGTTGCCCGCGTACCAATCGATACCGATTAAACCATTGAACGATTTCCGGAACCAGTAATCCATTGCATTTTTCAAGGCAATCGGCTCGCCGAAATACACCGCCATTTCGCCGCGAATGACAATCTCGCCCGCCGGAATCGAGACATCGCCACCGACAACGTTCATCGGCTCGTAAATGCCTTTTATTACGGCCGTTTGCTGTTGCGGATTGAAGCTCGCAATTGTTACAGGCGACTTGTTATATGTATGGAGCGCCGTCAACGAGAAGTCGAGATTTTCGAGGAAGAAACGCAGGCGGCCACCGACTTCACTGTTCTTGATACGCTTCGCAGGAGTTCCGCTCAAGTCCATTTGCATGCCATTCGGTGCAGTCATTTGCCATGGATTGTCATCGCTTGTCGGAAGCACGAAATACTCGGGAACAGGGACAAAGACGACTTCGGCAGAGAAGCTTTCGCCAGGATACTTGAGGTTGATTGCATTCACAGGCACGCGGATATCGTCATAATCGTTCGCCATGAATTCGGTGTAGTCCATAGGCGAAATGAGATCGGTAATGCGGAGGCCATCGGCAACGCCCCACGTAACGATTTGACGACCGGCCTTGACTTCGAGGAATCGGCCCGCATAGTCAAAATACGCTTCGCGAAGAAACGCGCCCGTTTGATCTTTTATAATGCTATTGTATGCGAGGTTCACACTTGAAAAGAGCGAAGCCTCACCGTAATTGGCGCGCATTTCAAGGCGTGCTCGCGTGCGAGAAGACATAATCTGCTGCGGACTACGCAGCTGTAGAGCGTGGTACGTATCCACGAAACCATTCAGCTGGATAGACAGTTCATCTTGCGCATGTGCAGAAAATGCGAATGCTGCGGATAACAACGCGAGACTCAATTTTTTTACCATATCCTTCTCCTTAATGGGAGATGCCCGCACAAGGCGGGCATGACATTCAAGACTTAACTGGATCCTTCGTCCCTACGGTCCTCAGGATGACGTAGAATGCGTCCCCCCCCTAATAACTACAACCCACGTTCCAACTTGTTCACAGAGAAGATCTTGGAATCGAGCTGGATGTTGTATTTGGGATCGAGGAAGAGGAGCTCGGTCGAATGGCCGGTTTGCACATTCTTCATTTCCATCTTGCCGACAGTCCAGAAGCCGTCCACCTTCTTGATGTCCGAAGAAACCATCTGGCGATGGAGCTTGCCGAGCTTGTCGTAGAATTCGACTTTCTCGACCACATCGCAATCCTTGCGGATCCAAATGAGTTTCTTTGAGAAGATTTCGCCACTCTTTTTCGGAGTCGATTCGATAACCCAATAGTCATGACCGTTTGCGTTTTCTTCACGAACAAGCTTATGCGTATCTTCATCGACATTGCGCTTACCGATATCGTCGTATGTGAAATCGGAACCCATGAAGTAATCGGTCTTGGAGCTCTTTCCGCTAATACGGCGGGTCTTCTTCAGAGCCGGCAAGTAAAGCCACTTGTCGTCTTCTTTGTTGACATCGTCATAATTCACGGTCAAGAATCCCGTGCCCTTCACATCGTTCGGGTAAAGGAAGAACATGATAGTCTTGGTATCGGCACCGACATCCATTGCATACGAAGTAATCTTGCGAACGCGGGTGTTTCCGCTCTTGTTCACGAGCTTCATTTCCATTGATGAAGAGCGCGTATCGCCATCGGGACGGTCCTTGACCTTGATCATGATATCGCGGGCACTCGGTTGTGCCACAGACATTGTGCAGAGCGCGACAACGATCATCGCAGCGGTTTTAGCAATTTTCATAAAATCCTCCTATATTCCAAAGATTTTGAATTTCTTGATTAAAAGCGGTGTGACAAACAGGTCAGCAAGCAAAGCCGAGACAAGTCCCACAAACACCACAAAGCCGAAGTTGAACATCTGCGTTGCAGCCGAAGTGGTAAAGCCCGCAAAAGTTGCCACCATGATAATCGTCGTCATCACAAGCGCAGGACCTGCCGAGCGGAACACACGGAGAATGGCTTCGCGATAATTCCTGTTGCGATCAAATTCCACATGGCCATGGTTGATAAAGTGAATCGTATCATCGACGGAAAGGCCGATAATCATCGGGATAAGCGTTGCCGTCATCATGTCAAGCGGGATGTTGCAAAGTCCAAGATAGCCACCCACGAAAATGCCCGGCGCGATGTTCGGAATCATGCCGATAAGCCCCGTGCGCACAGAGCCAAAGACAATCATCAAAAGCACCGCCACAATCACAACTGAGATGAGGAACGATGTCATCTGTCCCACTTCCAAGTATTGCTGCATAGCAGTAAACTGCGGCAAGTTACCCACAGCCGTTACCTTTGCATCCTTGAAAAGTTCACGGGCGAAGTTCTGCAAATCCTCGATTTCCTTCTGGAGTTCATTGGAGTTGTAGCTCGAAATTTCCACCATCAAGCGGAGCTTCTTGTAATCGTAATCCATCCAGTAGCTTGCTTCGGAACCACCGGCATTCTCGTACAGCAAGAGCAGCTGCGCCACCTGTTCTTCGGTTTCGGGGATAGCGTACTTTTCTTGGCGGTTTTCATTCAAGGTGCGATCAAGATCCTTGAGAATGTCAAGAATGGAGGTAGAACGCTTCGTGAGCGGATACTTTTGTGCATGTTCCTGTAACTGCTCCAACTTCTTGAGATTTTCGACTTCTTTCGCCTTGTCATTTGTACCAAAGTCAATGACCAAATCGTAAGAATAGAAACTCCCAATTTCGGATTCGGCAACGTAGAGCATCTTGTTCACGTATTCCACCTTGCGGCCCATGGTGCGTTCCACATCAAAGGCGGGTTCCATTTTGGTAACGCCGTAAATGGAAATGACGGTAATAACGGCAAACACAACAGCAATCGGCTTTCCATGAGCAAGAACAAATTCACCAACCTTGTTCAGGATAACGCCCATACGGGTATCACCGCGTTCGAGTACTTTGGCGTTTGGCTTTTTGTCCTTGCCAAAGCTCAAAAGAATCGGTGAAACCGTGAGCGCCACCAGGAGAATAAACGCAACCGCAATGGACGAAAGGATACCCACGGAGCGGATAGGCTTGAGCATCACCGAAAGGAACGAGAGGAGCGCCACAATTGTCGTAAGGCCCGAGAAAAGCACAGACCAGCCGGTTTCTTTCATGGCATAAAGCACAGATTCTTTGCGCTTACCCGTGAGCATCATATTTTTGCGGAAGAACGAATTGATGTGAATGTTATACGCAATAGAAACGGCGAATGCCAAGATGACAGGCACCATGATGTTGGTCGCATCCATGTAAAGCCCGAGATAGCCCACAAGTCCAAACGTCATGATGACGCCAGCAAACGTGGTAATCAACGGAGAAACGATTCCACGGAGCGAACGCGTCACCAGGAACATCACGACAATAGCACAGAGAATCGTAATGACAAAGATGCGGCTCATTTCTTCACCAATGAACTTCAATTTTTGATGACTCAGGTAGGGCATACCTGTTGCACGCGGGTGGAGCGGTGCATATTTTGCCTTGTGAATGATTTCATCGGTTTCGCGGCCAGTCTTCAGGTCCGGTGCTTCTGCCTTCACGCCTTTAGCTTCGCCTTCGGCCTTCCACACTGAATCTTCTGGGAAGGGGCGGAGCTTGATATTGATGAAGGATTGCTTGCGGTCGCTCGAAATGAGCTTTTTCGCAAGTTCTGGCTTTGCGGCTAGACGCTTTTCAATTTCGGCAAGCCCAGCTTTATCCGTCGGGATTTCTTCGGGGACAATCTGCGTGATTTCCATGCCCTCATCGGTACCAAGCATGTATTCCAAATCAGTAATCGATGTCGCCTTGCCATCGGAATACGAAAGGCTATCACGCAACTCGTTCGACAGTTCGCGCAACAGTTTCAAATTATCGGGGCTGATGATGGAATGGTCACTTTCAACAAGGACGCCCACAAAATAGTCATTACCGAAAGTTTCCTTAAACTTGTCCGTTTCGATAAGCATCGGGTCGCCTTCGATAAAGTAACTATCCCATGAAGCTTCGACATAAATCTTTTTCATGCCCACGATAGAAATTGCAAGTAGCGCAACAAAGGCGACGAGCAAAAGAGCTCGGTGGGCAATCAGAAACTTCGCGAAGTTTTCAAACTTTTCGTTCACTTTTTCGATATTAATTCGAATCTTAGACATACTCACTCCTTCTTTAGTTCATTGACAAACTGTATGTTGTAGATTTTTTCCAGCTGGAGGACGTCCAAAACTTCAGCGACTTTTTCGTAGGGCGTTTTTTTGTCGATTTTCAAGGCAACCGGAGCCTTTTTGTTTTGCACCGCAGCGCTCTTGTTCTTCAAGATTTCAACCGATGCAATTTCACCATTGATGGCGATTTCCGTTTCCGAGAGTTCAATAAAGAATCCTTC
Organism: uncultured Fibrobacter sp.; assembly: GCA_947306025.1. Next base: position 7,805 of record CAMZFJ010000008.1, on the reverse strand, counting down.
GGAAACTTCCTGCTTGACTTCGCTCGAAGTTTCGGGCAAGAGAAGTTTAAGGACGGACTTGTCCTGCTTAAAGACTGATGTCACCAGGAAGAATACAAGCAACAAAAAGACACAGTCAATAAGCGGTGTCATGTCCAAGGAGATTCGATGACGTCTTTTTGCCATTTTAAACCTTTTCACTTCTGCGAGAGTCGCCAAAATGACGAGCGTCGCGTTCTTGCAAAGTTTTGCCCAAGTGCAAAAGCACCTGGTTTTCGACTTCGTCCTGTTCTTGCTCCATGCGAGCGTTCAGGTAGTTGAACGCAAGTACGTGCGGGATAGCGACCACAAGTCCAAGGACCGTTGTCACGAGGGCAAACTTAATGCCCGTCGCAAAAGCGGATGGATCATCAAGACCTGAAGCCGCTATCACCGTAAATGCGTTGAAAATCCCCACGACAGTACCTAAAAGACCAAGCATCGGAGAAATAGATGCAATGTTTTCGACGGTCGTGAGGCCCTTCGTGAGTGGAGAAAAAGCAAGGCCAATTTCGGTGCGGATACTTTCCGTAATGATGTGATGATCTGTATTGCAAGTTACCACGCGGTGAATTACCTTATCTGTCAAACGCGGTTGCACAGTCTTATTAAAGACAATCAACGAAATCACCTTCCAAATGATAATCGCATAACCAATAAAGTTCATGGCAACTAGGATATAGCCAATAAAACCGCCCTGCTTTACAAATTCGAGAATGAAATTCATTACGATCTCCCTGCATTAAGTTTATACTGGATAGGAATTTCAATCCTCCAGCGTTCTTTTTCTAAAATTTTTGGAATGGGATGAAACTTTTCCATTTTTGCAACCGCATCCATCGCACTATTATCCAAAGATGAATAGCGGCTAGATTCCGAGACTTCAACCTGTTCTATCTTGCCATCGGCAAGGATGGTGAACCTCACACGTACTACGCCCTCCTGCTTCAAGCGTTTCGCCGTGGCAGGATAATTCTTGATCTGTTCCAACTGTTTTTTGAGCGAGCGCAAGTATGTGCGGGTCACCATTTTCACAGAATCAGCCGAAGGCCTGGGCGGTTCCTTTACTACAGGTGGCGCGGGCGGAGCCGGTGGAGCTTCGACTATGGGCTCTGCAGCCGCAACAGGAGCTGTTTCTACAATTGGTTCTGGCTCCGGTTCCGGGACTTTTTCTTCAATCGGCTTTTCAACAACCTTCGGGATTATTTTTGCGCGAACCACCTTTTTTACGACAGGAGGCGCTTCGGGCGGAGGCGGAGGCGCAATATACACACGTTCGGCATGAATCACGGGAGAATCCGGACGATTGACCGGAATTTCTTTTTTTTGGAAATATGGATTCAAAAAGACCGCAACATGGATAAAAATTGCAACAACAAGCCCAAAATAAAAGGCCCTGTTGAACGAAAGTGCTGAATAAATCCGTTTTTGCGTCATTTTTACATTTCTTTTTTCACAAAGACGTTCAAAAATAAATCTAAACGAGCCCTTTTTTCTACTCTAAAAAGTCTTTAATCGGCCCAATTAGACGAAGGTAACATTTTTAAAATAACTGGCAATTTTACACAAAATTCGGCCACAATCCAAAAAGTTTTGCAAAAATCCAATCCGTCTTTTTTTTGAGAAAAATCCACAAAAAAACATTCATCTGTTCTAAATTTTGTTAGCCAAATCTATCTTTTTTCAGGAATTTCACAGCCATGGTTACAGACAACACTCAAAAAAATTCATTCAAATTACTTTGGATGTACGCAGGGAATCAAAAAACAAAACTCACCAAAGCCTCTTTTTTAGCAATCATTGGCGTTTTTTGCGGAATTGTTCCTTATTTTTGCGCAGCAAAATTGCTTTCTGTTTTTTATAATAAAATAGTAACGCTAAATGACATTCTCATTTATGGATTAACAGCAATTGCAGCCTTTGCCTTAAAAGCATATTTTTCGACAATTTCAACAATGACTTCGCACGAAGCGGCTTTTTCCATTTTAAAAACATTGCGTACAGCAATCACCAAGAAAATGGAACACATTCCCATGGGCGTAATGCTAGATAAAGCCTCGGGTTCATACAAAATGTTAGTCGTCGATACCGTTGAACGCATCGAAAAGCCTTTTGCACACATGGTGCCAGAAATGACGGCAAACATCGTGACCCCTTTAACGATAATCGTTGTTTTATTTGTGATGGATTGGCGCATGGCACTTGGCGCAATCGCAACAATTCCCGTGGGATTTTTGGTAACCATGGGGCAAATGATTGGCTACAAGGAAAAATCAGCACGCTATTACAAGGCCAATGCCGACATGAACGACGCCATTGTGGAATATGTAAACGGGATTGAAGTTATCAAGGCATTCAACCAAAGTGCTTCTTCTTTCGGAAAGTTCACAAACGCTTGCAAATACTACCGCGATACATCTCTTGAATGGTGGCGCAGTTGCTGGTTTTTCTCGGCAGCAGGCCTCAATACACTTTCTTCGACATTGCTTGTGACGCTTCCGCTCGGTACTTACTTGTTCATGAACGGAAAGATTGAATTTGCCACATTCCTCACTTGTGCGGTTCTCAGCATGGGCATTTCTGGGCCGATTCTTGCATCCATGAATTACGCCGAAATGTTCGCCTCCGTATTCCAGTCCTTTAAACAAGTCAATGATTTTCTTGAAGAAAAAGATCAAATCCGACCGACCGAAAATGTGCAATTCAACGGCTCATCTTTTGAATTCAAAAATGTTTCTTTTGGCTACAAAGACAAGAACGTTCTGAACAACATTTCATTTAAAACCGCAGAAAAAGGCGTTACCGCAATTGTCGGGCATTCGGGCAGCGGAAAATCGACTATTGCAAAATTGATGGCCGGATTTTGGGATGTCGGCAAAGGGGATATTTTACTTGGCGGTGTAAGCCTTTCCAAAATTCCGTTCAAGCAGCAAATGCAAAAAATCAGCTATGTGGCACAAGACAACTACTTGTTCAACACTTCTATTATGGAAAATATCCGCATGGGCCGCCCAGAAGCAAGCGACGAAGAAGTTTACGAGGCAGCAAAAGCAGCCGGATGCCACGAATTTATTAGTGCACTTGAAAACGGCTACGACACCAAGGCAGGCGATGCCGGCAACAGGCTTTCAGGAGGCGAACGCCAACGCATTACGATTGCGCGCGCCATTTTGAAAAATGCAGACGTCATCATCTTAGATGAAGCTACAGCTTATGCGGATCCCGAAAATGAAGCAGAGATTCAAAAGGCTCTTTCGAGACTCATTCACGATAAAGTTCTCATTGTCATCGCGCACAGACTTTCGACCATCAAGAACGCAGAAAAGATTCTCGTCATTGAAAACGGCGAAGTTGCCGACAGCGGCACCCATGATGAACTGATGGGCAAAAGCGCACTTTACAAATCGATGTGGGAACGACACATGGCAAGTTCTGATTCCAAGGAGGTCGCATAATGCTTAAGACATTGAAGCGCATCATCAAGCTTTCGGGCAAATACAAGAACCGCGTTTATTGGGGACTTGTCTGTAGCGTTTTAAATTCCATTTTCAATAGCTGTTCTGTACTCGCCATTCTTTGGGTATTACTGCACATAGAAAAGCTCAATATGGATGTCATTTGGCAGACAGTCGGCATTCTGGCAGCAGGTCTTATCGGCAAAACGATTCTAAAATTTTTGACGAACATATTCATGCTGGCGTCTGGGTACAACATTTTCACGGACAAAAGACTTGAACTCGGTGACAAGCTGAAAAGCGCTCCCATGGGTTATTTTTCTAAGAAAACGCTCGGACGCATCAACAATACTATTACAACCAACATGGCAACGCTCGAAAACTTTACCATGATGGCCGTCGATAATGTGGTAGGCGGCATCTTGCAAGGATTCGGCGTTTCCATATTCTTGATGATTTTCGATTGGAGAATTGGTCTCGTTGCTATTCTTGGAATTCTGCTTTCCATTATTTCACTTTCTACGATTCAAAAGAAGTCTGGCTCACTTTCGCTAAAGCGCTACAATGCCGTTGAACGGGTCACCAACGACGTCATCGAATACATCCGCGGCATTGCAGTCATCCGCTCATTCGGTCGCGGAAACGCTTCAAAGCTTGACGAATGCTTTGACGAATTTGAAAAGACAAGCATCACGATGGAAAAAGCAATCCTTGTGCCGCACGGCTTTTTCAGGGCAACGCTGGAAGTTTTCAGCGGCATTATTATCACGACAGCCGCATTGATGACATTCTATGGAGCGATGGATTTTACATACGGCATGATGTTTCTTGTTTCTGGATTCATTATTTATGGTCAAATGGAACTGCTCGCCAATGGAGCATTCATCATGGAACAAATCGAAACAGCAATGGACCAGATGGATGAAACTTACAATGTTCCAAAACTTACAGGAAATCAATCCGTCAGCGAAAATAGCACAGATATCGAAATCAAGAACGTCACATTCGGTTATGATTCACGCATTGTATTGAACAAAATAAATGCAAAAATTCCCGCAAAATCGAAATGCGCTATTGTCGGCTATTCGGGCAGTGGTAAAACAACATTGTGCAACTTGATTGTCCGTTTTTGGGATGTAAATTCCGGATCGATTACTTTTGGCGGCAAAGACATCAGAAGTTATGCGCCCGATGAATTACTCTCGCACTTTTCCATGGTATTCCAGAACGTATTCCTGTTCAACGATACTGTAGAAAACAATATCAAGTTTGGTTGCCCTAGCGCTACGCATGAGCAAATTGTTGAAGTCGCAAAGCGCGCTCGTTGCCACGACTTTATCGAAGCTTTGCCCAACGGATATAACACCATCATCGGTGAAAACGGCAGCAGTCTTTCTGGTGGCGAAAAGCAGCGCATTTCAATTGCACGCGCTCTTTTGAAAGACGCCCCGGTTGTCATTCTCGACGAAGCCACTTCTTCTGTAGACCCTGAAAACGAATGCGAATTGATGGAAGCCATTAGCGAACTCACAAAGGGCAAAACAGTCATTTCCATTGCGCACCGACTGAATACGGTCAAGAACGCAGACCAAATTATCGTTCTCGATCATGGTCATATCGTGCAGTGCGGAACTCACAAGGAGCTCTGCGATATAGATGGAGTATATAAGAAATTCTTGGATATAAGGCAATCTTCGGCTGGCTGGAGCATTGCTTAAAAAAGAGGATAAAAGACAAAATGGAAAAAACTCCCGAGGAACGCTGGTTCCCCTTTGCGACCTATTCCCTGAACGATATCGAACACAAAAAAATTTTCTGTTTCCACCATGCAGGAGGCTCTGCAAGTGTTTACCGCAAATGGACTCTTGAGAAAAAAAAGATGAACTTCGTTTGCGTTGAATTGCCGGGCAAAGGAACACGCCGCCGCGAGCCATTTGTAGGCGATTTCACAAAACTTCTTGAACCACTTTGTCAAAGCATTATCAAGGTCACACAAGGCAAGCCATTTATTCTATTCGGTCACAGCATGGGCGCTGCCATGGCATTCTATGTCGCTGAATATTTGCAAAGCAAGTACAATGTCAAGCCAGAAAAATTGATTGCAGCAGGCCGCCAAGCCCCGCAAGATGAAGATCCCAGCGAATTCAAGACTTGGATGGATGATGACGCCCTCATCCGTGAACTGAAAAAATACAATGCTACACCTAAGGAAATCCTTGAAAATCAAGAATTACTCCATTTCGTTCTACCAGAAGTCCGCAAGGATTACACATTGAATGAAAGCTTGATTTATCACGGAGAGCGCATCGATACACCGATTTACATCAATTGCGGCTCCAAGGACTTTGGCGCGACCGCTTCAATTATGCAACGCTGGCAATCCGTAACTACAAAAGAATTTAAAGAAAAAGAATTCGAAGGAGATCATTTTTTCGTTTTGAATTCTGAACAGTATCCCGAATACCTCGCTACCGCAGGCTAAAAAAATGTTCACCAATAATCTCGAATGCATCCATTCTGCCGTTTTTGCAAAGGCGAAAGAAACACCAAACGCAACAGCACTCGTTTCGCGAAATGCAAATGGCAGCTACAACCAAACAACTTACGCAGAACTTTCTGAAAACGCTTTGAAAATTGCAACAGCGCTTAAAAAGACGGGTATAAAAGCGAAAGATTTTGTCGCCATCGTTCTCCCCAAAGGCATGGAACAAGTGTTCTGCACGCTAGGCATTCAGGCCGTTGGAGCGGCCTACATTCCCGTTGGCATCCACCAGCCCATCGAAAGAATGCACAAGATTTTTGATGCCGCAAAGATTTCGGGAATCATCACAGACACGGCTCATGCAGAACAAATTCGCAAAGAAAATCCAGCTTGGAACGTGATTGAAATTGACAACGCACTGCAAAACGAACCTTTGCCTATTGACGAAATCATCGAAGACCCAACAAGCCTAGCCTACGTCATTTTCACATCAGGCACAACAGGCGTTCCCAAGGGCGTCATGATTTCACATCGTGGTGCAAGCAATACCATTCGCGACATCAACGAACGCTACAACATATCGGCCAATGACGCCTGCATGGCCATTTCAGAATTGGACTTTGATCTTTCCGTCTATGACATTTTCGGCATGCTATCCACCGGCGGCAAGGTCATTGTCCTCTCTGAAGATACAAAGAAAGAAGCAAACGTCTGGAAACAAATCGCAGCAGAGCAAAATGTGACATTGTGGAATTCTGTCCCAGCCCTTTTTGAAATGTTCACAATTGTTCTCGGCAAGAGCGCAGAAGGAATTAACCTCAAGACGATTTTACTTTCGGGCGATTGGATTCCACTTTCACTTTTCGAAACGTCCAAAAAACTTTGGCCGAATTGCCGATTTATTTCTTTGGGAGGTGCAACCGAAGCTTCCATTTGGTCGGTCTATTACGAAGTCAACGCCCTTTCTGCCGACTGGAAATCCATTCCTTACGGCAAGGGATTAAAGAACCAAAAGATTCGCATTGTTAGCGAAAACGGTATCGAGTGCGCGCAAAGCGAAGCTGGTGAACTATGGATTGGAGGCATCGGTGTTGCCGAAGGTTACTTGAATCAGCCAGAACTTACTAAAGATCGATTCCCTATAATATACGGAGAACGTTGGTACAAAACGGGAGACAAAGCCCGCATAATGCCGGACGGCAACTCCGAATTTTTAGGACGCCTCGACACACAAATCAAGCTTGGCGGCTACCGCATAGAACTTGGCGAAATCGAAAATGTCATCAAGAAAAACACACGAATCATAAATGCCGCTGCTGTTGTTGTCGAAAACGGAGCAAAGAAAGAAATTGCAGCAGCGATCATCCCTGCACTCGCCAACGATAGAATTGCGAAATACGATTACAAATTCATCGACAATTACGCCGATGAAACATTACACGACCGCACCAACGCTGTGGCCGCGCTTATCCACACCATCCGTTCCAACATCAAAGCTATTCCTGAAAAAACAAAGAACGCTTTTGCGTTATGGGGCCATTGGCTTTTCCAAAACGGCTTTGAAAGCATACGGCCTACGGTTGAATCCGATTTTTCAAAAAAACTGAACAGCAACGAAAACATCGATTTGTTGCAAAACGTACTTCTCGGAAAATGTCCCGAAACAGACCTTTTAGAAAATGAATTTTTCACTCCTGAAAAGTTGCTTGCCGAAAGCATGCCGTTCAAGTCATTCATTAACAAAGTTGTTTCTTCCGCAGCATCAGCAGAAGCAAAGAAAATCGCATTCTTGAACGCCCGTTCCGGCCTTAGTGTTCGCGAATTCTTGAAAGCATATGAAAAGAACGGAA
>CAMZFJ010000007.1 GCA_947306025.1 uncultured Fibrobacter sp. | reverse complement strand
CGTGAACGAATACCAGTTCGGTACGATTGTGCAGTCGGCATGCCTTGCGCACGATATTGGAAACCCGCCGTTTGGCCATGCGGGCGAAGCTGCTATCCGCGAATGGTTCCGTAAGAATCGCCATTCCGCACCGATGTCCGAAATGAACGACAAGGAAATTGCGGACTTCGAAAACTTTGATGGCAACGCTCAAGGCCATCGTATTTTGAGCAAGTTGGAATACCACTTTCTCGATGGCGGCATGCGCCTCACGTATGCGACGATTGGCTCGATGATCAAGTACCCGCGCCTTGCTTATTACGGTTGCCCGACGAGCTTGTTCCGCACCGAAGCGGAACTTTACCGCGAAACGGCGGAAATCCTTGGCATTCCGGAAATTGAAAACGGCGTGTGGGCGCGTCATCCGCTGGTGTACTTGATGGAAGCCGCTGACGATATTTGCTATTCGATTCTCGATGTCGAAGATGCGATTGAACTTGGCATTCTCACGTTCGGCGATGTGCGCAACATGTTCAGTTTCTTGTGCGGCCCGGAGGTGGATATCGACCGTGAATTCGAAGAAAACGGCCAGAACTTTAGAGACTTCCTCAGCAGCATTCGCGGGCGCGCTATCCAGAACTTGATTGATGACGTGGCTGTGCTTTTCGTGAAGCATTACGACCGCATTATGGAAGGCTCGCTTGACAAGCACTTGATTGACCTTTCCCGTTCCGATACGATGGAAGGCATCCGCATTGCAAAGCGCTTGGGCGTTGAACGCATTTACCCGGACCGCCGCAAGACCGAACTCGAAGTCGGTAGCTATACGACGCTGAGCACAGTGCTCGATGCGTTTATCAACGGTGTTTACGATTACCGCCAAAATGGTCGTAACTCGTACCGCGCGAATAGAATTGTGCGCCTGATTGGGCAGGCAAAAATTGGTCAAAGTGTGACGACCGCCGAAGCTTACCACCAGGTGCTCGACTTTGTGAGCGGTATGACGGACAATTATGCCACGTATTTGGCTCGCCAAATTGGCGGCCTTGCAATGGGCTACTAATGGTACGTGCGTTGAACGACGGCATACAAAACGATTCTTCAAAAATTTGGTTGTTCGATTACGACCTCACGCTTTATGGCGAAGAGGAACGTTTTGTTTTAAATTCATTGGACCATCGTATTGCAGAATTTGTCCAAAAGACTGTGGGCGGAACGTTCGAAAGTGCAACAGAAATCCGCAAGGATTATCTGCACCGTTTTGGTACGACTCTTTCGGGACTCATGGCGATGAACGGAACCGCGCCCGATGATTTCTTTGACTTTATCCATGAACCGGAGTACTTAGTTTACCCAAAAGTCTCGCCTGAAAAATTTGCTTTGCTCAAATCGCTTACGGGGCATCGCTTTGTATTTACGAATGGGCGAGGGGATTGGAGCCGCGCCGGTATGGCCCGCATGGAAATTGCGCCTGCAATTGAAGATGTTTTTGACCTCAAGCTAATGGATTGGGAAGGAAAACCGCACGCAAGCGCCTACGAAAAAATTGAAAATTGGCTTGTGGCGCGAGGCGTTTTGGAAAAAGACGCTAAGGATATGTCTCAAATTGTGCTGCTAGAAGACTCGCTCCGCAATTTGGAACCCGCTCATGAACGCGGTTGGACGACGATTCTTGTGAATCCGAACGTACAAGCGCCCGATTGGGTGGATTTTCATATCCCGCATTTACTAAATTTAAAAGAGAAATTAGTCAATAGTCATTAGCCCGTGGTCATTAGAATTTTTCTAATGACTAACAACCGATAACCATTGACCACTCACTAAACCATTAACCTCAAAGCCCGCCGTGGCGGGCGACCTCACTGCTCATACCTCTAATATGCTCGATTTACTTTCCATGGATTTTATGCAGAACGCCCTGATTGCAGCGGTGCTTGTGGCCATTGCTTGCGGTGTTATGGGAACGTACGTCGTCGTAAATCGCCTTGTTTCGCTTTCGGGCGGCGTGGCGCATGCTTCGTTTGGTGGGGTGGGGCTGGCCTGCTTTATAGGTTTTTCGCCGATGCTTGGCGCGCTTGGATTTGCTTTGGCCTGCGCGATGCTCATGGGAATGCTCACGTGGCGCGACCGCAAACATGCCGACACGTTTATCGGGATTATCTGGGCCGCAGGCATGGCGCTTGGCGTGATTCTCACGGATTTGACTCCGGGCTACAGTGGCGAAATGATGAGCTTTTTGTTCGGTAGTCTGTTGACAGTGCCGACGGAACTTCTTTGGTGGATGGGCGCATTGCTCGTGTTTATCCTTACGTCGGTTTCCATTTGCTACCGCAACTTTCTTTCGATTTCGTATGACCCGGAATTTGCGCGCGTCCGTGGCATTCCTGTGCTGAATTACTACATGCTTTTGATTGCGCTCATCGCCCTTACGGTTGTGATTGCCGTGCAGGCGGTGGGCATGATTCTCGTGATTGCACTTTTGACAATTCCTGCGTATATTGCGGAATGCTACGCCAAAAATTTGCTGCAGATGATGGTAATCTCGGTCTTTGTATCGCTTGTGCTTGTGGTGCTCGGGCTTTTGGTCGCGTGCCAGTTTAATTTTGTTGTGGGGCCGACGATTATTGCAGGCGGAGTCGTTCTGTATCTGCTCAATTTTGCTGTAAAAAAGATTATTAAAAAATAGGAGAGGGAAATGTTTTCAAAATTGCACTTGACGGTGTTTTTTGCGTGTTCGATGTTGGCGACAAATGCTTTTTCGGCTGTTGCCCGCAATTCGTTCGACAATATGGATGTTAAAACGTCTTATTCTGAACTGTTGCAAGAGAAAAATGCTCGAAACGATTCTTTGTTACCCGCTTTCGATGGCGACAAGGCCTTTGCCGAAGTGCTCCGCCTGAATCCGAATTTTTGGAGTTTGGGCAGCGCCATCAACAAGGAAGAATCTCTCGTAACAAAGCTCCATGTTAGCTTGGTTTTTGTGGACGGTACTCGCGAAGATCCGTTCTGCGAACTTGATAAGGATGCAAAAAATACAGCTGATGAATGGAACGTGCGCATCGGTGCGGACTTTGTTTCGGCAGGCTCGAATACCGTGCATATTCACGTGCAACAGTGCTTGGATTACGTTCGTGACCAGCTCGGTTATGCCATCAAGAAAGGCGACAAAATTATCCATGTCCCGCCCAAGGAAACTCTTGAAAAAATCAAGAAGAGCGAAATTCCGGACGCAATCGATATTGATTTGCAACAAACTCTCTTGAAGGCCCACGAAGACGTGAACCTCACCGGTAAATGCCCTAAAGATATCGAAGCCTACATCATCCTCATGAACGTCTATAATCAAGTCAAGAACTTGAAGATGGACTACGTTGTTATCAATGACCAGTTGAACAAGAATCGTAATGGCGGTTCCCGCGTGCAGTCGTGCGCCTTCAGCCGCGAATGGAACAAACGCTATCAAGAAAGCGCCAGCTTCGAATGCGATATCGATAATGATCGTTGCACCTATCGTCAGGAAAACGATGGCGATACCGAATGGTCTATCAACTACGAAAAAGACCGCTTTGAATACATCAACAAAAAGTTCCTCTTCTTCAATCGCAATCCGATGAGCATTCATAAGGGCGGCACGATGATGGACCTTCGCCTGATTCGTCTCTCCACGACACTTTATCTGGAAGCTTACATCAACCTGAAGGGTGAACCTGTGACGCTTGGCCTTATCGTTGTTCCTGGCGACAAGAGCCTCAAGGATTACGAAGACGACCGCCCGTCTTACGAAGAATCCCGAGAAATGATGGAATAATTGAGTACCGCGCGTAAAGCGTAACATGTCATCCTGCGCATCGCGAAGGAACTTGTGCAAGACTTATAGCGTGTCATTCCCGGCCCTGTGACCGGGGAATTTTTTTCGTCATTCACGTGACTGGTGCTTAAGCATTCTTGAGGCCGAAGGGTTTCTCTGCAGTCATTCTCGAAGCGAAGCGGAGGGAATCCATGCCGTCTAATGCTCAAAAACGTTCCTTTTTGGAACGCTTTTTTGTATTAAAAAGTTGCTTTACTTTATGGTAAAGTATATCTTTACAAAAGAAAAAGAACGGAGATAGACATGTTTGATTACGCTCGTTATAGATTATTGACTGAAAAAGCGGATTGGCGTGGTATTTGCGAATTGAATGGAGTACATTTTGATTCTTTCGGTACAAATAAAGAATTCGAGGCTTTACCAAAATATCTTGAATCTGGTGAGGTTGTTTTTGCCTTAGCATCCGGTTTGATGAAACAAACGGGAACGTCAAATTTTTCAGACTCTGGTGTAAATACATGGCTTGTTGTTTTGACTTCCGAACGTTTTTTATTTATGGATGCAGCTTTGCTGACTTCGTCTATAGATACACAGTCAGTTCGATTAGGTAAAGTTCAGGCTATTTCTGCTTCGCAAGGATTTCTATTAGGGAAAATATCAATCGATTTGGGTAGTCGATAGATTGTTGTTGACAATTGCGAAAAAGAAGCTGTTAAGGTTATGGCTGATTTGGCAAATAAATGGTTGAGGGAAAAGGAAAATGGTTTTGTTCCGCCGAAAGAATATGCTGAAGAATCTAATTCAAAAGAAAATAAAACAGATTTCCATGAACGAGTTAATCCTCCAATAGCAGATGTACCCAAGATAAGTAGAACTTCAGCAACGATTGTTGCAGGATTGTTTGGGGTAGTTGGTATACATGATTTTAATTGGGGTGAGAATGGCCGTGGTTTTGCTAAATGGGGCTTGTTTGCGTTTACATTTCTATTGAATAAAAATGATCATTATGTTATTTCTTCCTTGATATTGGCTGTGTTGAGCTTTTGGGTACTTTCCGATTTGATTGCTATTGAAAATGGGAGTTTTTTTAAGAATAAGGAGTCTTCTCCTGTAGCCAAAGGATTGAATGATTTTTTCGCTCTTATATATTTTGTTGTTGCGATTAAACTTCTTGTTTCGGCGGGGTTTGACTTTTTTGATGAACGAAAAAAGGATACTGGAAAACTTGCTAGTGCAAGAGAAATTGTTGATACGTATAATCAGAATGAGGCTGTTGCTGAAGAAACCTTTGAGGGAAAACGATTTTCTATAGTAGGACCTGTTAGGGGTGTTGAAAAAGATCTTTGGGGCGATTATGTTGTTAAATTTGAAGGGCTTGGAGGAATAAATATTTTCAATTTGGGTAGTAAAGTTACTGAAATAGAATTGACTTTCCCTAAAAAACAAGCAGGAAAATTAAATGAAGTACGTAAAGGTGATGGAATTGTCGCGAATTGTATAGGTCGAGGCCTTTCCCGTGGTACATATTCTGCTGATAAATGCAGCGTAAAACAAATTTATAAAAGGCAACAAAAGGATAAGTAGTTATGGGTAAGAAATTTCGTACGCATGTTCAGGGTGAATCGCTTCAAAAGAAAATAGATGCCGATTCTGAGAGCTATTGGGGTATTTGGTGTTTTTTCCTTGCTTTTTTCTTATTGACGCTTTATGTATGGCTGTTCTACTTTGGCGTTTTAGATTTAAATCTTACGTTTGCGATAACTCTTTCTGTAGTTACGATTGGAATTTTTATTTATGGATTTCGCAAATCGCGCAGGCTTATAAAGCACATGAGAAATTGCTATAAAGGAATGGAAGGAGAGCGTCTTGTTGGTGAAATGCTAAATAAAATGAGTTCTGATTCTATTAGAGTCTTTCATGATGTATGTGGCGACTGCTTTAACGTAGATCATGTGATTATTAGTACTCGAGGAATATTTACTATAGAAACAAAACATTATGATCGGAAAAGGGGATATAAATTTTTATACCAAGATGGAAAACTTTTGTTTAATGGTAGACCTTGTAAAACGATTTTAAATCAAATGGATGGTGAGGCTAGTTTTATTTCTGAAAAACTAGAATCATTGTGTGGTCGAACATATCCAATTCAAAAAGTTGCAATCATTATTGGTGCTTATATAGAAAATCCTGCAAGAGATTTTTCGAAATATTGGATTTTGAATGAGAGTGGTTTCCCAAAGTTTTTTGAAAATTCTAAAGAATCTATTTCTATTGAAGAAGTGCGTTCTATTGCCAATCAAGTGACAGAATGGCTTAAGGTGTCGGTAGATTAAATTTTAAACATTACCTATCTTTCTAACATGACTATTACAAATAAAGCGACGATAATACAGTGGAATAACGAAAAGGGGTTCGGTTTTGCAACGGCAAACGGAATCAAGTATTTTGTGCATGTGAGTGCGCTTGGGCGTCCGTCTCGAGCTCCTCGCGTTGGCGATACGATTGTCGTTTCTTCGTTTGGAAAGGGTGAAAAGGGGCCTCGAATCGAGAAGGGACTAATCGAAGGCGTCTCGACTCTTGAAAATTCGCGTCCTCGTCAAACGCATTTTGCTCGCCCTCGCAAGCAAAGGCTTGTGCGCGATTTCATGAGAGCTTTGTGTGTTGTACTTGCTTTGATTGCTGGCGCTTACACCCTTATCGGTAAACAGGGTTCGTCTTCTTCGCAGCCGAGTGTTATCGCAACACGGACGAGCGTGAGCGATTCAAAGTACACGTCGAAAGATGAAGTGGCTTGTTACATTTGCGATAATGGCTATTTGCCGTCGAATTACGTCAGCAAGAGCGAAGGTATCCGCATGTACGAATCCAAGACGGGAAAACGTTTTGAACGCTGGAATTTCAATCCGTTGAGGACTCTCGGCGTGATGATTGGCGGTGATCGTTTTAGCAACCGCGAGGGAAAATTGCCTTCGGGCGATTATCGCGAAGCTGATGTAGACTATTTTGAAACGAACCGAGGTCCCAGACGTTTAGTTTATACTAGCGGTTGCAACATTTACTACACAAGCGATCATTACGAGTCTTTTGTGAAGTTGAACTTTTAAAAATTTGCCTTTTTTTAGCTGGTTTCGCCGCTTTGTGAAAATGCGTAACTCTCAACGTTTATTCAGGGCGTTGAGATTTTTTGCAAATATTCCAAATAATTTGAGTGTATTTTTAAAGGTGAGCATCAGAGTTTTTGGAGTGTTGGGATAAGAAGGGGGATAAATGAAAAATTTTGCATTTCCGTTGTTGGCTGTGGCGTTGATTGCTTGCTCGGAATCGGAAAAAATCGCGGATGTTGATAACGGGGACGTTGTTGCCATAGAAGAGAGCTCGTCGAGCATAGATGAAAGTTCTTCGGTGACGGGTGAAGCTCTTTCTTCAAGTGTGGGCGAATCCAGTGGTTCAACAGAAAACGTTTCGTCTAGTTCTTCCGTTACGGCGGTTTTGTCCAGCGGCAAAGAAACGCAAACTTCCTCTAGCTCGTATTATTTAGACTTTCTAGATATTGGTGCGCCTGGCTCTGGCGGTGGATGCGGTGCTGCATTTAGTGCGGTTGCGGCTTCTGATGGGGGTGGCGGTTTCCGTCCTTCTGATCAACCCCTTCCTGGAAATTACATTTATCCTTACAGGTTGATTGTTGAAGGTCGAACTGCAAAACTCGTCTCGGATGGGGTCCCTGCGGAGGAGGCCGAAAAGACAGCCAAGAGGGAATTTATCACAGTCTTGGGGCTGGATTCCTTGTTTAGCGAATTCACTTTTGTAAGAGCCGAAGTCGAAGATGCGTTAAACCTGATCTTTAGTTATGATACGGTCACGCTTTATAGCGTTGCTCAATTGTTTTCTGAAAAAGGAACGCTCGATCGTTCTGAATATTGCGGAATTTGGAATGCGACTTGGAATATGAATCGGGGCTGGGGCGCGAGCAATGAAGAAAAATATTACACTCCTTATGAAAAATTAAGAGTGTGGGTGAGGGATCTTGCTTCGCGAGGATGTTTCCACAGTGGTAACGAAGAAGTTGCTCCTACGCTTATCATTGGCAATGTCTATCGAAGATGCATCGGGCTCCCTTATTGCAATGCGGACTTGTTCGGTTCTGTGAGGCGCGCCGGTTTAGCGAATGTCATTAGCGATTCGCTTTATTACTGCGGTACAATGGGATGGACGCTTCTAGTGAATTATGAGGATGATACCAAGGATGTTCCCTGTGATAAAATCGGTAAAGTGTTCAAGAGTTCGTCTTTAAAAGAACGGTACTACATTTGCAAAACGGATGGCTGGAATATTGCGACAAAGTTGGATTATGAAACGCAGGACATTCCCTGTGGCGATTCAACAATGCTATTGCCGAGCCCGACGGATTCTACCAGGTTTTATTTGTGCAAAGATTCAAAATGGAAAATTGCAACTCAGTTTGAAATCAAGACAACGAATGTTCCTTGTGACCGCATCGGCAAAATGATCGATAGCGAAACCAGAGATTATAAGGGGAAAATCTTTTATATCTGTCGCGATACGGGCTGGGATACCGCAACCCAGAGGGAATCCGACATTGGCGACAGAACTTGCGATGTGGAGGGCAAAACGATCAAGGGTATCCTTGATACGAATATGTCTTATGTGTGCTATCAAAATGCCTGGGCAGATTTTTACGATGCTCCTTGCGATACGGACAACAAGAGAATCAAGGATTGGAAAGGTGGATTGTATGACTATATCTGCTATAACGGCAAGTGGCATCAATCCAGCAAATGGAGTTGCGATTTCCCGAAGGAGTATTACTTAAATCCAGATATTGATTATGGAACGTTGAAAGATGAACGCGATGGTGAAGTTTATAGGACGGTAGAATTCAATGGCGTCACTTGGATGGCTGAAAACCTGAGATACGTAACGCCTGATCCTGCACAAAGTATTCCTGTCGAAGAAGGCTGCGAAATTGCAGGACGATTCTATTCGATGGATGCCGCTAAAACCGCTTGCCCTGCTGGCTGGAAATTACCTGATTCTGCCGATGTCAATTCTTTGGAAACTCGTGAATACGACCGTCTGTCCATGTTTTTGCAAAACTGCTATTATGAACAATTCGTGTCTCATATAGGCTCTATCTGTAGTGGGTTTGAATGCAATGAGAAGGGAACTTCATTCTTGCCTTTAGGCACTAGCAAAAAGCCGAACACGGAAAGCGGTCCGACAAATACTAGGTATTGGGCTTATGATTATCGAAATCCCGGAGACATTTGGGCTTTTGGATTTGGCCCAAATGACAAGGGCTTCTATTATGTGGACTTGGATGAGCTAGTCCCAATTCGTTGCGTTAAGGAGTAAAGATTACTGCCTCAAATAATCCCTCACGGCGTCGACGAAACGTTGCCCGAACAATTCGATTTTCTTTTCGCCGAATCCGTAAATGTAGTGCAGGTCGTCGATAGATAGGGGAGGCGTTGAAACTATTTCTCTTAAGGTCTTGTCAGAAAGTACGACGTATGCGGGCCAGTTGTTCTCTTCGGCAATTTGCCTGCGCACTTTGCGTAGAACTTCAAATAAATCGTTATTGTCATCAGATTCAATCGTGAAGTTTTTGCTGTTGTCGTATTTTTGTTTGCTTTTGGCTTTTGTGGTTCGGGTTGCTTTTTCCGTTTCTTTTTCAACGGGAATGGCTAATTCGGCACGTTCTTTCCCGAATAGTACGGCGTTTCCGCTCGGCGTGATTTTTAAGTGGTTCCCTTCGTTGTAGGCAATTTCGATATACCCCAAATGCAGCATTTGCAAAAGGTAGTCGTGCCAATGCTTTAGCGTGGTGCCTGCGCCGACTCCGAAAGTTTTGATTTTGTCGTAACCGTTTTGCACAATCTCTTCGCTGCTAAAGCCTTTGAGGATTTGTGCGGTCATCGAAAATCCGATTTTCTCATTCGTTCTCTTTATGGCCGAGAGCGCTTTTTGCACGAGGATAGTTCCGTTAAAACGTTGGGGCGGTTTTCGGCAAATGTCGCAGTTCCCGCAATTGCCATTGCTGCTTTCGCCAAAGTAATTGAGCAAAATTCGACGGCGGCAAATTAGCGATTCGGCGTATTCTTGCATGCGGTCGAGCTTTTCGGAATTGATTTCTTTTTGCCCGCTTTCGTTTACAAAATTGCGCAGTGTGATGATGTCCTGAAAATTGTAGAACAGCACTGTTTCTGAGGCGAGCCCGTCGCGCCCCGCACGGCCGATTTCTTGGTAAAAGCTTTCAATGCTCTTGGGAAGATTGTAGTGGATAACGTAACGAACGTTGCTTTTGTCGATGCCCATGCCGAATGCGATGGTGGCACAAACGACATCGATTTTATCGTTGATAAAATCTTCCTGGACGGCGTTGCGTTCTTCTGCGGTCATTCCCGCATGGTACGCTCTTGCCAATACTCTATTGGCGCATAACTCGTCGGCGACTTTTTCGGTGTTCTTTCGCGATAGGCAATAAACAATGCCGGAATCGCCTTTGTGCTTTGATATTATGGATAAAATAGCCTTTATTTTTTCTTGCCCGGAATAGCCGCGCTTGACATCGAGACTTAAGTTCGGCCTGTCGAACGAACTGATAAAGACTTTGTGCGAAATCAATCCTAGTTGATTAATGATATCTTCTTTTGTTATCTTGTCTGCTGTTGCCGTTAAGGCCATGATGGTGGCTTTAGGAAACTTCTGGTGCAAACAACCGAGTTGCGTGTATTCTGGGCGAAAATCGTGGCCCCATTGCGATATGCAGTGCGCTTCGTCGATGGCGAACAAGGGGATGTTTATCCGTTGCAACCATGGAATTTCTCTTTGCAGGCGTTCCGGCGAAATGTAGAGAATCTTCAATTCACCGGATTGAGCCCTTGCTCGAATATCGAAGTTTTCGTCTTCGGAATTGGTGCTGTTGAGGGCTGCCGCCGCGATTCCGCTGGCGTTGAGCGCATCGACTTGGTCTTTCATTAACGAGATGAGCGGTGATATGACTACCGTTGTTCCTTCAAAGACCAATGCGGGGATTTGGTAGCAAAGCGACTTGCCGCCACCTGTGGGCATTAGTACGAGCGCGTCTTTCCGTGAAAGAATGTGGTTGATGATTTCTTCTTGCTGCGGTCGGAAAGAATTATAGCCGAAAATGGATTTTAATATTTGGAGCGGAGTCTGCATTGGGTACTTTTGTATTTTATTTTTATAGAATTTAGATACATTTGTGCAGTGTGTCAAGCTGCTTGGTTGCTTGTTTATATGGGCCTTGGGGGTGTTTATTTTGGGGGCGCGCTCTTTTTGTATAAAATGTGTTGTTCACAACGGTTATTTTGGTAACTATGTTTTTTTTTGATTTTGCCAAATTGTAAGAATGTATTTTAGCAACGAGTTTGTTTTGGGGTGCTGTGGCGTAGAAGGAGGATTGATGAGGAAATTTGCGTTTCTGCTTTCGGTGGCTGCGTTATTTGCTTGCTCCGAGTCAGAAAACATTGCGGATGTGAACGGCGATGATGTTATTGCTCAGGAGGGGAGCTCTTTGAGTTTTGATGGACAGTCGTCGGATAGTATGAACGGCGAGTCCGCTATAAAAGATAATCCTTCTTCAAATTCAAATTTTGTTGTGTCGAGTTCTAGCAACTTGATAATAAACGCTGGTTCTAGTTCAAGTGCTGGTGAAAATGCCGGATTCCAGAATTATGGCGGTGGTTGTGTTGGGGACGGTGCTAGCAGTTGGTCTAGGTATGCTAGGAATGATTTCACTTCCGATACAACTGAGATTGTCCGGAATCCGCCGAGTCTGATTACCCTCGACAGCGTCCTTGAAGGTCGAATAAAAAAGCTTACGGAATTCGGGAATACACCGGAGCAGGCCGAGGCTAAGGCGAAGTCTGAACTCTTTGTTGCTCTTGGCATCGATTCCGTTCTCCGTGCAAAACCGGAAAATTCGACCGAAGCAATCAACTATGCACTTGATGATATTTTTGGCGGAACGACCAAGAGCGAATTCTTCAAGGACGTGAAGAATTACTTTACAGAAAATGGCGCGCTTCAGCCGAAGCATTACTGCAATTTCTCTGGGCTGGTTTACTTTAGAGAAAAAAGAATTGATGGCATTTCGTTGTATGGCGAAAACAGCGATTTCCCTGACTATGCCTTGTACGACAACAGTGCTTATGTATCGACGGGTTGTATGCTAGGCCCTGGTCGCCCAATCCCTCGTGATCTCGTCAACGAGACAAAGCGCAGGTGCATGAATCTCCCGATTTGCGATATTTCCATTCGCGATACGATAATCTGGTCGAAGACGATTTACGGCGAAATGGATTTGTCTCCGTTTATTTGCAGGATCGATGGCTGGGCCGCCCCGACGCACATGGAAATCGAAACATACGGAACTCCGTGTGATCGCGAAGGCAAGTATGTTGTTTATTCGAAGCGAGTTGACAGTTCATTCGTGTGCAGCTTGCGTTGGGGTTGGCGTAAAGTAGAAACGATTGATGCCGAAACTTTCGATGTCCCTTGCGATAAGCACGGCAAACTCTTCGAAAGCCCGAACAGGCCGAATGTCACGTACGTATGCCGAACGGAATCTTTCTGTAGGCATTACGATGTGTACACGCATAACGCTCCTTGCTTTGACAAAGGCTGGGACTATGCGCAGCAAAAGGATTTCGAAACTGCTAAAGCCGATTGCGATGCTGAAGGCGCTACATACCAAAGTCCCAAGGACCCGAACTTATATTATGTGTGCCATGATGGAAAATGGACCGAATTTTTCAATATGCCCTGCGAAACGGACAATGAACGCGTCAAGCTCATTAATGAAAAAGTTAGTACGAAGTTTACCGAATATATCTGCTATAATAAAACTTGGCGCCCCACATACGAGTGGCATACGGATTATCCAGCTGAATACTATTTCAATCCCGATATTGAGTATGGACGATTCGAAGACCCGCGCGACCATCATGTTTACCGAACCGTCGTGTTCAAGGGCAAAACTTGGATGGCCGAGAATATGAAGTACGAAGGCCCATTTGTTGCTGATTATGACAAGCCGACTGCTTGCTTGGAAGACGATTGCAAAAATGTAGGCCGCTTCTACAGTTTCGATGTCGCTGGCGAAGTTTGTCCTGATGGCTGGAGATTGCCCGATTCGAGCGATGTCAAGGATCTCGGATACAATCCTGCTGAGTTTATGGAACTTTATTCTCAACTGGGCGGCACGGGGAGTTCTTACTCCGCTCCGGATACTTACGGCATGAGCTTTATTCTTTCTGGAAGAATCCCGGCTGGCGTCGATCCCTATGAATTGGCGTGGCAGGGCTATGCGACTTTCTTGTGGATGAACCCGACTAAAGACAGAAAACGCCTTGCTCTTGACTTGGGCACGGGAAAAGCGGAAATGTTTTGGTTTGAATCCATTCAAGTTGGTGCAGATGTCAAAAAGGACGATAGACTGGCTTCTCTTTTAAGTTCCCGCACGTATATGTCCGTCCGTTGCATTAAAAAGTAAGTTTGCACAAGCCTGAAAAGACCGCTTATATGCCCATCCGTTGCTATTCGGGGTGTTTTCGCAGTATTATTCAGTATATTTCGGCTTCAACCCGTTTGATAAAAGAATATTTTTATTATATATTAAAGGTGAAATTTAAGGAGATTATTATGAATAGTTTTGTTAAGGCTTCTTTGATTGCTGCTATGATGACAGCTCCGCTTATGGCTGACGAATCCTTTGGGGGCGTTGGCATCACCATTTATCAGGTGAACGAAGGCGTCCATGTGGCCGAAGTCATTCCGGGCACTCCGGCTGCAGAAACCAATCTCCGCGCTGGTGATGTTATTACCGCTGTTGATGGTGTAAGCCTCAAGGGCCAGAACATTGAATTTTCGAAGTCTAAGCTCCGCGGCCAGGTCAATAAGCCGCTCGAAATCACGTACACGAGCAATGGCGAAACCTATTCTACGGTCATCCGTCGCGCTCAGATTACCGTGAAGGACTTGGACAACAAGGCTGTCAAGAACTGGTATGGCGACAAGGATCGCGTGAACGTTCAGGAACTCGAAACGTTTGCTAGCGCTACCGAAAATGACAAGCAGTTCGTTGCTGTGCTCAGCCGCGGAAACCTCGTCAAGAACGATGTTTCTCTTGCTTCTGCAGATGTCAATGGTGTTTATGTGGAAAAGGTTCAGACCTCTCCGAAATTCTCCAAGACAACTCCGATCCGCAAGGGTGATGCAAGCCTCCGCCTTTTCAACCGCAAGGCTCTTTCGTTCGCAGTCAAGTCTAGAGGACGTGTTGCTGTGACAATCATGAACGCTGATGGTGAACAGGTGGCAAAGCTTGGCCTTGATGATGCTGTCGCTGGCGTGAATACGATCAACTGGAATGGCTCTCAGCTCCCGAGCGGCCGCTATGTTATTTCCATTGACCACAATGGTGCCGTAAGCGGTGCCAACGCCGTGCTGAAGTAATATTCCGCTATAAACAAAAATTTGTGGAACGCTTCGTATTTGGAGCGTTCTTTTTTTCTATCTTGTTGCACCGTGATTTTGTCCAAAACCCATCGATCCCTGTGGGCCGTTTTTGCTTTTCTAATTGCTGCGGTCTTTGCTCCTTGCTCTTATGGCGAGGACATGACCCGCTTTGAACTCGAAGAGCGCGAACAGCCTGTAGAAGACACGACCGAGGTCGACTGGATGAACGATACGACCGGCGTGGATACGATTGAATACCGTGCCGTGGACCTGGTTTACGATGTCGAAACTTCGACGTTCAATTTGAACAAGTCGGCGCAACTCAAGTACCGCACTGCAACGCTAGAATCCGACACGATTTGGATGGACCAAAAGAATCAGATTTTGGCGGCGTCGGGTAATCCGGTGCTTCGCGAAACCAAGAATCCGTCGCTTTCGGGCATGCGTCTCAAGTACAACCTCAAGTCTAAAATAGGCGAGGTCTATTACGCGACGACGTTCCAGGACAACCAGCAGTTGAACGGTATGGAAGTCCGCCGTTTGCCGGATACGCGAATCCAGATTGCCCGTGGTGACTTTAGTACGTGTAACGATACGACTCACCAGCACTTTTATTTTTATGGCCGCCGCATGGTGGTGAAGCCCAAGGAGACGATTACCGCAAGACCGGTGGTTTTGAATATTGCCGATGTGCCTGTGGCGGTTCTCCCGATGATTGTGGCGCCGCTTAAGAGCGGTCGCAAGTCCGGTATTTTAACACCTAAGTTCGGTGGTGACCAGAAGCAGGGCTATTACTTGCGCAATATCGGCTTCTATTATGCAGCCAATGATTACTGGGATGCTACGATTTCTGCGGATGTGATCGAAGGTGACGAAGCGCGTTTTGAACGCTCTACGCTTTCTGGTGAAATCCGCTATAAGAAACGTTATCTGTTAGATGGTTACCTGAAGTACACGAGTTATCTCGAAGAATTCGATTTTAGCAATAGTGGTTACGATATTGCATTTTCGCACAACCAGAACTTGACTCCCGACGCGAAGCACACGTTGAGCGGCCAGGGTTCCTTTGTGAGCGACAGGGGCATCCGTAAGAACAACTCGCTAGAGTCGAGTACGATTTTGAACCAGCAAGCGAACGCATCCCTTGCTTATTCCGGTAAGTTCGGTAACAACAAGAGCTTGACGGTTAAGGTTTCGCAGAGCCACAACCTTACGACGGGAATGCTCGAACGCAATTTGCCCGATATCCAGTACCGCATGAGCGGAAACCTTTTCAATTTTGAATTGGAAGAAGGCGAGGTGGCCGCAGAAGACGGCTCGTTCCAGTCGATTCTTGAAAAGTTCAACTACAGCTTTACGAACCGATTCAACTACAACATGCGCCGCGATAGAGACTTGACGTTGGATAAGGATACGACCGCACATTACTTGGGTTACACGGGTACTTACACCCTTGATTATTCCGGTCGCCTTTTTGACGTTATCAACATCACGCCGCGCGCCACTTTTACCGGTTATTGGACCGGTACGAACTGGCGCAATCCGAATGATTCTTTGTACAAAAGAAAACGCTATATGAGCTTTAATCCCGAAGAAGGGACTTATGGCAATGTGGCATATAACCACAGCTATAGCTTGACGGCCGATACAAAACTCTATGGTATTTGGGTCCCGTAAATTGGTCGGTTCACCGGTATCCGCCATGTGCTTTCTCCGAGTGTTTCTTATACGTACGCACCTGAAATTGATACGGTCAAGACGTTTGCACCGCACCCGCTTTTGGGGCAATCTCCGTATCAGCAAAAACAGCAGACGATTGGCTTTAGCTTGAATAACGACTTTGATATCAAGTACCTCAAGGTGGCGGCAAAAGTCGATACAACTCGTGGCGATTCGACAAAGAAGGCTAAGGCAGTCGAAGACCAGTATGGAACACGCCGCTTGCTTACGACAAGGCATAGTTTCTCTTACAACTTTGCGGCGGATTCGCTCAACTTCTCGGATATTTCTTCTTCGTTCGGTTTGCAAATATTGCCGGACTACATGTTTACCATCAACACTCGCCATAGCTTCTACCACAAGTACGATTCGAATCCGAATAAGGTAAAATTCCCGGAACTCACGTACTGGGGCTATGAACTTTCAAAGAACTTCCATTGGAGCGGTACGTTTAATGGCGGACTTCCGTCGCAATTGGAAAAGTATGAAATGCTGAATTGGTCACTGAGTTTAGATTACCGCTATTCGTTCAGCAGTACCCGCGTTGCTAAGAATTTGTTCAAAGACAATATCTCGCATTCGACGGGTATTTCGGCATCGTTCCAGCCGACCGTCAACTGGGATGTTTCTTATAGCACTCGTTACGATTATAATGAAGGTAAGTTTGTCTCGCATGAATTTACGTTCAAGCGCGTGTTGCACTGCTGGCAGCTCGATTTTACGTGGACTCCGACTGGCCCTGCGGCGGGCTGGAGTTTCTCTGTTTATGTCCGTGATTTGCCGGATATCAAGCTGAATGCCGGTAGCACCGATACGAAGAGTTATGATTAAATTAGACGAAAGAACGCCGCTGCGCGGCTATAGACGACAAATGCGTCCGGCGAATATCGCGACCAAGCTTGCTTGGGCATGATTGAGCCTAGCATTTGGGACTTGTCCAAAGACGAGAGAGGTAGACAGTAAGCAGTAGGCAGCCCTTCGACAGGCTCAGGGACCTGACTAGGTTGGTGAGCTTGCCGAACCATGCCGCAATTATATAACTTCCTACTTCCTACCGACTACTTCCTACTAATCACATCCCTAACCACTAACTACTGTTTACTAATCACCATAGACCAACAACCAATGAATAACGAAATCATTCTTGCCAGCGGTTCGCCGCGTCGTTCTGAAATCTTAAAACAGTTAGGTGTCAATTTCCGCGTAGTTGTCTCCGGTGAAGACGAAAAGCCTACAAGCACAAACCCGATGGAATTCCCGCGCGAAAACGCATGCATCAAGGCTTTGTCTGTATCCCGCACGGAACGCGATGCCTACGTGCTCGGCTTTGATACGCTCGTTTTTCTGGATAACATGCCACTTGGAAAGCCAAAATCCGAAGAAAACGCCTTCGAAATGCTGAACAAACTGAATAATCGCTCGCATTTTGTGATTACCGGTGTGGCAATAGCTCGCAATGGCGAAATTCTTTGTGCATCCGAAGAGAAAACAGAGGTCATTTTTAGAAACTGTTCCTTACAAGAACTTAAAGATTATGTAAATTCTAAGGACCCGATGGATAAAGCAGGTGCCTATGGCATTCAAACGAATGGAGCGCGCCTGATAAAATCTATCAATGGATGTTACTACAACGTGGTTGGCTTACCGGTTGCACGTACACTGGAAATGTTGGATAGCTTACAAGTTAAGGTATAGCAAATGATTCAATTGGATGAGAAGAATCCCAACGAACGCCTTGGTGAATTCTTGGCCCGCGTTCGCGAATCTCAAGGACTTTCTATTGATGATCTTTCGGATCGTACGAAAATTTCGGTGAAGATGCTTCACTTTATTGAAGCTAGCGACTGGAAGTCTTTGCCGGTAGAAGCTTATGTCCGTAGTTACCTGAATTCTGTAAGTACTAAGCTCGGCTTGGATCCCAAGGGTGTTCTCAAACTGTATGCTGAAGAAGTCGGCTCGAATTTTGCCACGCCCGACATGGAACCGATGAAGAATATCGCTCCGATGACGGATGAAGAAAAGCAGCCGCGCAGTAAGGCCGTGCCTATTGCAATCGTGGTTATCGTGGCGCTTTTCATTGTTGGGCTCCATTTTGTAACGAAGGGCGATGCCGCAGATAATAATGCCAATCCGCCGGCGGTGGTTGCTGCTGAAGATTCTTCCGAAATTAGCCAGGACATGCCTGAAGGTGCCGAAGCTGTTCCCGCGGATTCCATCAAGGACGAAAAGAATGAGACTGTGACGCAGGCTGATGTTGATAAGGCTGTAAAAAAAGCTGAAAATCTCCCGGCTTCTGCAACGATTTTCATTTCGGCATCCTCTAAGAAAGATACTGTAACAGGTCCGGTTTCTGACAATGGTCGCACGAAGATTGAACTTGTGGGCTCTGGCGAAATGCGTTCCTGGGTGGGTATCAAGCGTGACGAAGACGATGACGAATTCGTGAAAGAAGCAAACATTGCTACCGTCGATAACAAGCTTGTTTATACCGCCAATGGCACGTTGTATATCGTTATTGGTGAACCGCGCGCTATTAGCAAAATGTACTTGAACGGCGTTGAAACTCCGGTTCCTGTGCCGAAGTTTGGCCGTGTGGCTCGCTTTAGCGTGTTTGACGGTCGTGTGCTTAAATAAGAGGTGTTTATGCGTTCTTCTAAGATTTCTCGCAAGACGGGTGAAACCGATATCCAACTTTACTTGAACTTGGATGATTGCTCTAGAGGCCAAATCAGTTCGGGTTCGGGCTTCTTGGATCATATGCTTAACTTGTTCCAAGTGCACGGCGGTTTCCACCTTGATTTGACTTGCAAGGGCGATACTGAAGTCGATATGCACCACAGCATGGAAGATATTGCGATTGTGCTCGGTCAGGCGCTCGTTGAAGCTCTTGGCGACAAGAAAGGTATCGAACGCTATGGTTTTTATTTTGTTCCGATGGACGAGGCGCTGAGCCGCGTTTGCATAGACTTTAGCAACCGCATCGGATTTGTCTGGAACGTGAAACTCCCTGCTGCAACTGCAGGCGGAATCGAAGCCAGCATGTTCGAACATTTCTTCAAGAGTCTTTGCGAAAATGCCCGCATGAACTTGCATGTGGAACTCTTCTACGGTAATGATAACCATCATTGCCTGGAATCGATTTTCAAGGCGTTTGCACGTGCTGTTGCAATGGCTGTGGCTCCTTCGCGTAACGTAAAAGGCATTCCTAGCAGCAAAGGCGTGCTGTAAGAAAAAGTCACGAAATTTTTAATAAAGGGCAGGACTGAGGTTCTGCTCTTTTTTTTTGTGATGTCCATCACATCTAAAATTCTTTTTTTTAGGGTGTCATAAATTTGCATGTTTTTTTGTATTTTGGTGGCTTTTTTTGACACTTAAATAAGAAATTTAAAATAATTTATTGCGCTAATTTACTCTAG
>CAMZFJ010000006.1 GCA_947306025.1 uncultured Fibrobacter sp. | reverse complement strand
GTATTTGCCGACTACAGCAACAAAGAAGCAATGGTTGAACTGGCTCGCCACGAGAATGTACAAGCGGCTTGTTCAGGATGCAATGATTTTTCACTACTGTCGACTGTTTACGTTTGCGAGCAACTCGGGTTGCCGGGCCACGACAGCTACGCAACTTCGCTTGAAATCCACCACAAGGACAAGTACCGCGCATTGGCGACGCGCATTGGCATTCCAACACCGAAGGCTATTACCGTTTCTGCAAACCTGGGCAACAAAGAAATAAGCGACGAAAACTACGCGGCTTTTGAAAACGCCATCGCAGCACTCACGTTCCCGATTATAGTAAAACCGATAGACCTCACAGGGGGCAAAGGCATCCACCGCGCAGCGACAATCGAAGAAGCCCGCGTCGCCTACAAAGACGCTTGCAGCCGCACCCGACAAGATCACATTGTCGTCGAAGAATATGTCGAAGGCACAAACCACGGTTTTTCCGCCATGCTCGTGAAAGGCAAAGTCGCATTCGCGTTTGCCGACAACGAGCAATACTTTATCAACAAGTACCTGGTCAGCGGCGCCAATACGCCCAGCACAACGCCCGACACGGGACTCGCCAAGCTTCGCGATTACAGCGAGCGCATCGCACGCGAACTCAACCTCGTCGATGGCATTTTGCACATCCAATACATCGAAAAAAACGACGGCACACCGATTATCATCGAAATCTGCCGCCGCTCGCCCGGCGATCTATACATCAAGTTCGTTAAGTACGCGACCGGCATCGACTATCCGAAATTCATCGTCATGGCAGAAACCGGCGCAGACATTTCCAGCATTGCAGACGCCCCCACCCAAGGTTTCTGGTTGCGCCACTGCGTCATGGCCGGGAATAACATCGAAAACAACAGCGTAGTCCGTGAAGTCTCCTTCGCCCCCGAAATTCAAGGGAACATCGTCGAGAAATTCTTGTGGTACAAACCTGGCGAAATTGTCACAGATAAATTGATTTACAAAGCTGGAATCGTATTTTTCCACTTCGATACCCTCTCCGAAATGCAAGACAAAACAAAGCGAATGACGGAATTAGTCAAAATAATCACCGACTAGATTCCAGAATTAGCCATCTTATCTGAAAGAAAAAACTTATATTCCAAAATATGAAGAAGGAACCTTATCAGATAGCATTTATCGGAGGCGGAGTCAATTCTGCCATTGGCGAAGTCCACAAAGCCGCATGCCAAATGGACGGCCATTTTGAACTTGTCGCGGGATCATTCAGCACGCACGAAGAAACAAACCAGAAAACCGCCAAGACCTGGGGCGTATCGCCAGAGCGCACCTACAGCAACTATCAAGAACTGCTCCAAGCAGAAAAAGGCAAACTCGACGCCGTAATCGTACTCGCGCCCACAGATTTACACAAAGACATCGTCATCGAAGCCCTCGAAGCCGGCTTCCCCGTCATCTGCGAAAAGTCGCTCGCCACAAGCTTTGAAGAAGGCAAAGACATCGCCCAAAAAGTCGAAGAAACCAAAGGCTTCTTTTGCACCACGTATAACTACACCGGCTACCCGATGATCCGCGAGCTCAAGCAGTACATCGCCGACGGCAAGCTCGGTACAATCCAGCAAGTGCAAGTCGAAATGCCACAAGAAGGCTTTATGCGCCTGGGAGTATCCGGCGAACCGCCAAAGCCACAAAGCTGGCGACTCAAAGACACAGTGATTCCCAAGATTTCCTTGGACCTCGGCAGCCACTTGCACAACATGATTTATTTTTTGACAGGCGAACGCCCAAAGCGTATCGTCGCAGACCAAGCTACATTCGGGCTGTTTTCGCAAATTGTCGATAACGTAGGAGCGCTTGTACAATACACAAACAACATGCGTGCGCAAATATGGTTCAGCAAGACCGCACTAGGAAACCGCAACGGCCTCCGCATCCGCGTCTATGGCAGCAAAGGCAGCGCCGAGTGGTTTCAGCTGGAACCCGAAACGCTCAAAACATGCGACCGGTATGGGAACGTAAGTTTACGCGACCGCACCGGAGGCGTGAAAATAGCAAACCAGCCACGTTACAACCGATTCAAGGCCGGCCACCCCGCAGGATTCATCGAAGCATTCGCCAACTACTACGAAGATATCGCCGATTGCCTCGAACAATACTTTGCAACAGGTTCCTTTAGCAGCCAATACGTTTGCGGCATCAAGACATCACTCGAAGGGCTCGCCATGATGCAAGCGGCAACACGCTCTGCCAAAAGCAACAAGTGGGAAGATTTATAATGAAACTATCATTCGTCATTCCCTGCTACCGCAGCCAAAATACCATCGAAACGGTGGTAAACGAAATTCGCGAAACCGTTGCGACACGCCCCGGCACCGACTACGAAATTGTTCTCGTAAACGATTGCAGCCCAGACAATGTTTGGAATGTCATCGAAAACCTCGCCGCTGCAGACCCTCACATCAAGGGAATTTGCCTCGCCAAAAATTTCGGACAACATTCCGCCCTCATGGCAGGTTACGCCAAAACTACTGGCGACTACGTTGTCAGTCTTGATGATGACGGACAAACCCCCGCCAGCGAAACATTCAAGCTCGTCGACAAGCTAGAAGAAGGCTTCGACGTCGTTTACGGTTACTACAAGCACGCCAAGCAGCACCTGTTCCGACGCTTTGGAACCTGGGTCAACAAGAAAATGGCCGAAGCCATCATAGGGCAGCCCAAGACACTGCGCACCACAAGCTTTTTCATCATGCGCAAATTCATCGTCGATGAAATCGTGCGCTACCCCCACCCGTTTGCCTACATCAGCGGCCTTGTATTCCGCGCCACCAAAAATCTCGGCAACGTAGAAGTCCATCACCGCCTCCGCCTCGAAGGAGAATCCGGTTACACCATCGCAGGGCTTCTCGGGCTCTGGATTAATGGCTTTACCGCATTCTCTGTAAAGCCACTCCGCGCAGCAACCTTCATCGGTTTAATCTGCGCTGCTATCGGCTTTGCAGCAGGCATCTTCGTGATTTACAAGAAACTGATGTTCCCAGCAGTCCCAATCGGATACACCAGCATGCTCGCCACCATACTCTTTATCGGCGGCATGATTATGCTGTTGCTCGGGCTCATCGGTG
The DNA here is from genome assembly GCA_947306025.1 of uncultured Fibrobacter sp. The sequence goes on along the minus strand of CAMZFJ010000006.1, from coordinate 18,838 downwards.
AATATGTAGGCCGCATCTACATCAGCATCAATCAGTCACCGCAATACGTAGTACGCAAACGAACGTTTTAAGGACAACTTTATCAGAAACGCCATCGTCAAGATTCGCAGCATTCATAAACTGCGAATTTCCAAGACTACATTTTACACCTCGAAACCTGCTTCGAGCATGCACTTTTGCGCAAAGCAGTTGGCTTCGTCCTCTTTTTCAGGATGATTGTGCGTAATTTCGATATTCTGTAAACAAATTCCTTTTTTGCCGTGATACAGCACATGCGCCAACTCATGGAAGAAAGTAAACCACATCGTCGCACGTTTTTCAAAACGGTCATGCAGCTGGATTAGCGGAACATCCTTGTACCAACGATACATCCCGTGAATCGGAGCACTCTTGAAGTTTTGCACAAACAGTACTCGAATCCCGATTTTGCGGCAAATTTCCTGCAAGCCCGTCATGCAATCGTCAACAACATCGGCCTCAGGAGTCGTGTAAGTAATATTCTTGGCACGCTTTGGCAAAGCCTTGTTGGCAGCCGCGAATGCGATAATTTCAGGGAGCGCCGCCTTCAAACGCTTGCGAACAGGAATCTGCTCCTGTGTTTCCATCGGGTCACGATCCGCAAGAATCTCACCACGGCGAATCCACGCCGATGTCGCATACGGGTCCTTAACCTCGGCAAGAGAAATACGGAAAGCCACCTTCAACTGAGCCTTTTTGTAATAGCCATCCCACGCCTGTGGAGATGCCACCGCAAAAAATTTGAGGAGAGGTATCAAGGATTTTTCGTCACCCTTGTCATACCGCACCCATTCGCGTACGACAACTTCCGAAGGGAAAGACTTTTTCCAAAGTGATTGATCCGAAAGCGAAGCCTTGATACGTTCGCGCGTAACATACTCATCATAAGCAATTTGACTACGCAGCCAATAGTCAGCTGGGATTTCGGTAATCATTTCAAGCGATAAAGCCACCTCAGGCGTTATGCGAGAATTTCCCTGCAAAATATCATTCACCGCCTTCGGCGTATAGCCCATGCGAGCGGCCAAATCATTTGCATCAAGGCCCATTTCTTCAAGTTTTTCGGCTAAATCCCTTCCTGGAGGGAACTCCACCCACAATTTTAAATCATTGTCAATCATACATCCTCACTTGTGATAATCCACAATTTCAAGCATTTTCGCAACGCGTTCGTTAGCCCACACAATTTGCGCAACCGGTCCCTCGTTTGTACTCTTGAAAATCAACCTATATGGTTGCTCCAAATCGCAAGCCCACTGCCCCGCACGATTCCCGACCAATTCATGATAGCGTCCAGGCAAGCCTCGCAACTGTTCAAAATTTACAGCACGGTCAATTTGCATCAACCGCACAGCATAACGTTGTGCACGACGCTGTCCAAGCCTTTTGAGTGCATACGCCCTATCAGTAGCGCATTTCAGCAAGTCCTTATCTTCAAAAAGAATATCCATCTCTACCTCAAAATTTTAATACACCTATAATATAATTTAAAATTTTAATAGTAGCAACAGGTGCATTGTAAAATCAACAAGTTCCATTCCGACAAACGGAGGCTTGACAAAAAGCCCTCGCATCATTACATTCCCGTTCGGGAATATTTCAATTATTACCAGCCGTAAAACAAGCGGATATTCCCGTTCGGGAATATCAACCTTATAAAACATAAAGACAGCGTAAATTCATACCCCCTACCCGTTCAAGAATATTACATTTAATTCAAGAATTCGAGGAATCGACTATACAGGAAGCACAATGCAGTCAAGCGAATGGACAACCATCATCAAGCCCAAGACAAGCCTGCTCTCGATTGATTTTAGGGAGCTTTGGCAGTATCGCGATCTTTACCGCATGTTCGTAAAGCGCGACATCGTCACTTGGTACAAGCAGACCATTCTCGGACCGCTGTGGTTCTTTATCCAGCCCATCATGACCACAATCATGTTCATGGTCGTGTTCGGCGGAATCGCCAAAATCAGCACCGACGGGCTCCCGCAACCGCTCTTTTACCTCGCAGGCATCTGCCTTTGGACTTACTTTGCGGAATGCCTGAATCAAACAAGCAAGACATTCATCGAAAACGCGAACATGTTCGGCAAGGTGTATTTCCCGCGCCTCGTCGTGCCACTCGCTACCGTCACAAGCAACCTCGTTCGACTCAGCATCCAGATGGGATTGTTCCTCATTGTCTTCGCTTATTACCTTATCTTCACCGAAGCGCCGATTCACCCCAACATTTACCTTTTGCTCACGCCATTACTCATCGCACTCATTGCAGCACTCGCGCTCGGTTTCGGAGTCCTGTTCAGCAGCCTCACAACAAAGTATCGCGACCTCACCTTTTTGCTCAGCTTTATCGTTCAGCTTTGGATGTACGCCACCCCCGTAATTTACCCGCTCAGCACCATCGAAGACCCGCGCCTTAAAATGCTCATGCAGGCAAATCCGCTCACAAGCATTATTGAGACCTTCAAATTCGGAATGCTCGGCGTCGGAGAATTCAGCTGGGCAGCACTCGGCTACACCGCTGGTTTCGCAGTATTTATCCTAGCACTCGGAATTATCATTTTCAACAAGATACAAAGAACGTTTATGGATACGGTGTAAAGAGCAACACAATTTTACGCATTATATTTCGCGGTAGCTTCCATGAGTTTGTCAAAGTCGCTCTTGTAAGTCGCATCGCGAATCACTCGGAACTTATCATATTCGCCCTCGGCAAACGCCGTTGCGATTTCGTGGGTAACTTTGCCCTTGTCCTGTAAAACATCCTCTTCGTTGAACTGGAGGAATGCGTTCAGTTTTTCAACCCAGTCCTTCATGTACATCACCTGTCCACGCTTCGCCTGACGTTCCGCATAATCTAGGTACATCGTAACAATTTCGTTCAGATTCCTAATTTCTTCATGGGAAAGGTAATTTTTGGCAACGGAAACATCCGGCTTACGGATATCCCCATCGGGGGCGTTTTTCCAAGTCGTAAGCCCCATATTGAGTTTTTTACTATCGGCCCTTGAATAAATGATTTCCGCCGCAGTCTGATGCGTGACTGCATAATGCAACTTGTTCTGAACCGTCGCAAAAAAATCCTTAGTAATTTGGCTATCCGGGCTGTAGTCCGCGCTGCACCGGGCATAGATATCCGTAATCTTCTGGTAGAAGCGCCGCTCGCTAGCACGGATTTCACGAATACGCTCGAGCTGCTCCTCGAAGTAGTCCTTGCCGAAGAAATTTACCGGATTTTTGAGGCGTTCGTCGTTCATGACGAACCCCTTGATAATATATTCCTTGAGGACCTGCGTGGCCCAAATACGGAACATCGTCGCTTTCTTTGAGTTGATGCGATACCCTACCGCGATAATGGCATCGAGGTTGTAGATATTGGTATTATAGTTTTTGCCATCGGCGGCAGTTGTTTCCATTTTGGAAACAACTGAATTTTCTTGGAGTTCGCCCTCGGCAAAAATGTTCTTCAGGTGCTTTGAAATGGCGGCTTTTTGCACGTCAAACAGCTCCGCCATTTTTGCCTGAGTCAGCCAAAGATTCTCGTTTTGCAGAAGGATTTCAACCTTCACCTCTGCATTATCGGTTTTATAAAGCAAAATCTCGCGCATGTACACAAATGTACACCGCTTCAGTCTTTTTGTCAACCTCTTTCTTAACATTTTTCCTGAATCAATCTCCCGGCAGCCCCTTTTAATCTATATTACTCAACAAGATGACCGCAACCGTCATTGCGAGCCTCGTTAGAGGCGTGGCAATCCAGACGCAAGGGCATTGATTGAAAAAGTTATGATCGCAATTAAGTTCGAGATATGGCTCAAGAGAAAGACAAAAATCCTATCGTTTTCTTCTCATGGCAATCAGATTTAGATGCCAAAACCAACCGCAATGTCATTGGCGATTGCATAAAAGACATTTGCAAAAAGAATAATCTTTCATATGACGAAGCCACGAAAAACCGGTGCGGCAGCCCCGACATCGCAAGAAGCATAGAAGAAAAAATTAGGTCTGCAGACATCTTTATCGCAGACGTCACTACAATAAATACAGATAATCAGACAAAACCTACTCCGAATCCCAATGTACTATTTGAACTAGGAATTGCCCAAGCGCTCCTCGGATGGGAAAGAATAATCCTTATTGTCAACACAGCCTATGCCCCTGTAGAAGCTCTGCCATTTGACATAGATAAACATAGAGCAATGTCTTATTCCCTTTCCCCGCTAAGTGCCGAGAAAAGCAGCAATAGAGAAAAAACAAAGCAATTATACGAGCCCTTAAAAACAGGAATTCTTTCAATAATCAAAACCAACCCATTAAAAGAAATTTTAAAAGGAGATCATTCTAAACAAATCCAATATAACAAAGACTACGAAAAGCTAGAGAATCTATTAGATTATTTTTTCTTTGACTCCATACAGGAATTTTGCGAGAACGGGCCAAAAAATGTCGGCAAATACATGCTTCTTTTTCAAAAGTACCTTGCCCAAGAGGTAAAGAATCCCTCATTCCTTTTTTACGACAAAGAACTTGAATTTTTAATAAGAGATATCAATACAACATTAAACAAATGTATTCCCCTAAGCGCTCCATATCGTTTCAATTCCAACCAAACAGTTCTAACATGGGAAATTCCCTTCGATGTATTTCCCTCAAAAGATGATGAAATGATATTTTTTTCAGCGGTTTCCGCATGTAGGAAATTAGACGAATTAATACGACGCTTCGCCCTCATAGTCCATGAAAGATATCCTAAGCTCAATCTTGATGTGAAAAGCGGAATACACGCTTCAGATTTTTTAGAAGAACTATTTCCAAAGTCATCTACACGACGGCCTTGAAAATAATCCCGCCGAACACAAAGCAACCTCTTTTTCCTACAGTTCAACCCCCAACTTGTCCTTGCTGCCGAAGGCTATGTGGCTTTCGGCGTTCTTTAGCAATAGGATGTTCAAGAACTCGACATCCTTGCCGCATAATGGTTTAATGTCGAATCCGTAATCTATGTTTTTTTTGTCTCGAGTGAATGAGACCATTGCCGGCCTCAGCATATAACCGTTCCCAAAACCAAGCACATCTTGAATGGAATTCTTGGCAACCGTAAATATAGGATTGTCGGCCATCAATCTAAAGAAAGGACTCATGCACAAAACAGCCATGTCTTTTGAGAGCGGGAAGACGGTATAATCATGAGGCGTTAGCAAAGAAAGAATTTGATAAAAAGAACTTTCACGATACTTCATCACCATTTCATACATCACAAAAACTTTTTCCATCGCCAAGCGACCCATAAACCAAGCGTTCCCTTTGTCCGGGATCAGGAATTCCTTGCCGCAATCTGTGGATTTGACAAATATTAGGTAGGAACCCAGAATATCCTTGGCGTAGGCGGTCAGCGAAAGATTCGTATTCGCATCCTCGTAGTTGTAAAAACTGGTTACGTCTTCCTTGATTTTACAGTTGAGAATCTTGTTGATATTTTCAAAGAAGTTTCCTCTGATAAATTTTATTTCCGACTCACTCAGTTGTTCAAGAATTGCTTCGTCCTCCTTTTCATCTGCCTTGTAACGGAGAACAGAAATAAGCAGAAATTTTTTTAACAGAAACATTTCTGCAGCTGATAAAGTCAACTTCCCCGCTGACGTGACAATCTTTTTGTGGACAATGGCAAAGTCCCGCTCAATCTTATCACAAAGGTCATGTTCAAGTTGTTCCGGATAATAGCCATACTCGCTGAAAACAGAGCGCGTATTTCGAGTTTCTACCTTTTTTGACGAAAGATCCATGTATTGAATCTGGTCATCTTCGCAAAAGGCTCGGAGTATAAATTGCGGAATATAATGGGAACGGAACATAGATGGATGAGTTTTTGGTTCAGTCTAATATAAAATATATGCCATCCACCTGCATATTTGTCGTTTTTTCACAAAAAAAAGGCATTTTCTTGCCAGTGACAACCCACTTTGGTGGCATAAATCTATATTACTTACATAATGACTACCGCGATCGAATTCGAAAACATAAGCAAGCAATACCGCCTGGGGCTAGTCAGCACAGGGACTCTCAGCCACGACCTGAACCGGTTCTGGCAAACAAAAATATTGCATCGCGAAGACCCCTACCTCAAAGTGGGCGAAACGAACGACCGCGCCCACAAAGGCTCTAGCGAATACGTCTGGGCACTCAAGGACATAAACTTTAAGGTGGAACAGGGCGACGTCGTCGGCATCATCGGCAGGAACGGAGCCGGCAAAAGTACCCTCCTCAAGCTTCTCAGCCGCGTGACCGCCCCCACCACAGGCACCATTCGCGCCAAAGGCCGCATTGCAAGCCTCCTCGAAGTGGGCACCGGATTCCACCCCGAAATGACCGGCCGCGAAAACATCTACATGAACGGCGCCATCATGGGCATGACCCGCGCCGAAATCACCCGCAAGCTAGACGAAATCGTTGACTTTAGCGGATGCGAACGCTACCTGGACACCCCCGTAAAGCGCTACAGCAGCGGCATGACCGTACGCCTCGGATTCGCCATCGCAGCGCACCTAGAACCCGAAATTTTGGTGGTGGACGAAGTACTCGCCGTAGGCGATGCCGAATTCCAGAAGAAAGCCATCGGCAAGATGCAAGACGTAAGCCGCGGTGAAGGCAGAACAGTATTGTTCGTGAGCCATAACATGGGCGCAGTGAAGAATCTGTGTAAGCGCGGGATAGTACTAGATCAGGGAAAAGTTGTGTTTGATGGCGGGGTGGAAGAGGCTGTTGATTACTATACAAATTCGGGAAATATTCTATTAAACAAAGAAGTTTCAATAACTCATCACAATCCTAATTATAGCCAAGATATAATCTTTTCAACAATTTCATTTGAAAAACCAACACCTAAATTCGCCTCTGACGAAGATATTTCACTAATAATTTCACTAAAAGCATTTAAAAATTACGATAACTGTAGAGTAAACTGCACTATTTTTTCTTCAAACGGAACACCAATCGGAAGCAATACATCCTTTGACAGATTTCCAATTTCTATTGGCGAAAAGAAAATCAAATACACTATAAAAGCACCCTATCTAGCCATAGGAACATACTCGCTTTCTTTTTCTGTTGGAACAGGTAATGCTGCTGAGGGCGAAACAAATTTCGACGTCATTCAGCAAGTAGTCTCTCTAGAAATAGATAAACTTAGCACAAAACAAAATTTATACTTTGCTAAATGGGATACTAATTGGGGAAACATTTTCATCAACACGTCAACACAGGTTTTATGAATTACTCCTTTGCCGATTATAGATTCAGGGATCGAGTTCTTATGCGATTTGGCCTTCAAAGCCTAGTTAAAACCATAAATCGCTTTAAGACAAAATTCAATCTAATCCGAAACAACAAAAAAAAACACAGGCAATTGGAAATCGGTCCCGGATTATCCAGACTTTCTGGTTTTGAAACCCTTAATATCATTGATGGGAAAGATGTCGATTACATTATGGACATTTCTCAGCCACTCATTTTTCCAAGCAACTCTTTTGATTTAATTTATGCGAGTCATGTCATAGAACACGTACCATGGTTCCTGCAAAAAAAACTTTTTTCCGAATTATTCCGTATTCTAAAACCAGGGGGTAGATTAGAAATATGGGTTCCAAACTTTGATCGGGTTGTCCAAGTATTCAACGACTTCGAACAAAAAGGAATCAATTCAACACATCTGGATGGGTGGTATCGATTTAACGAAGAACAAGATGTTTGCACTTGGGTAAATGGACGTATTTTTACATATGGCGACGGAACCGCAAATCCATTAAGTTTCAACTGGCATCGATGCGTTTTCAGCGAATCTTTTTTAAAAAAATTATTCAACCAAGCAGGCTTTTCATCTATTCTTAAAATGGATAATAGCGAGGTCAGAGGTTATGACCATGGATGGATTAATTTAGGCATAAAAGGACAAAAGCCTCTCTCATAACAATATGTCACCGCAAATTCACTACAAATCTATATCCGATTTAAATTCTTCTATAATAGGAAACCTTTACAAGTTTCCTCATGATGTTGATTTAATAGTCGGCGTTCCACGAAGCGGAATGCTACCGGCCAATTTATTGGCTTTATATTTAAACAAACCATACACGGATATAGATTCATTTATTGATGGACGAATATATGGGTGCGGAGACCGCGGAAACTTCATTGAAAATACAAACACCCAAAACATCATCGTTATCGATGATAGCATTTGTACAGGAAAAGCTTTAGCAAAAACCAAAAGCAAAATCACAAAAGCCAATTTAGAGAAAAAGTTTAATATTGCATATTCTGCAGTATTCGCGACGAGGGAATCCAAAGACAAGGTCGACATCTTTTGTGAGATCGTTGAAATTCCTAGATTTTTCCAGTGGAATCTGTTCCACCATCCGTCCTTTTTAGCCAACGCTTTTTGCGATATAGACGGAGTTCTTTGCCCAAACCCTCCTATAGACGATGACGGCAAACAATACATAAAATACATAAAAAATGCCCCAAAACTATACGCACCTACCGTAGAAATTGACACATTAATTTCATGTAGACTTGAAAAATACAGAACCATTACAGAAGAATGGTTGAAACAGAGCGGCATTAAATACAAGCACCTTATACTACTAAATTTACCTTCTAAAGAAGCTCGACTAAAATGGCATAAGCATGGCGAGTATAAAGGGCAATTATACAAAAACAGTAAAGCGTGTCTTTTTATAGAAAGTTCCTTGTGGGAAGCTCAAAAAATACAGAGAATTTCTAGAAAACCTGTTTTTTGCATAGAAACATTTGAGATGTTAAATAACACTTCAGCAAGGCAAAAATACCATTCAATCAAAGAATCGTGTAAAATTCTATTATGGAAATTTCTTTGCAAATTGCATATAATGAAGAAAAATTAAATCTACCTATGCAATGGGGCGTTTATATTCCCCCCCCCCCACCGGGGTCAACGGAAGGAACACCCGCCCCGAGTGCCGAAACGCCCCCACCGGAGGTGGATGTCCCGGGCGGACTGGGCGTGGCGACGACAAGAATTTTCATAAGCAGCGTCCAGAAGGAGTTTGCCGAAGAGCGCAAGCAGCTTTTCGACTATTTAATGGATGATCCCATACTATCGAAATTCTTTGTGCCGTTCATTTTTGAAGATTACCCTACATCAGGGCGTTCGACTTCAACAGTGTATCTGAAAGAAGTTGAAAAGAGCGATATCTACCTTGGCATTTTTGGTGACGAATATGGCTTCCAAAACAAGGCCGGGCTTTCCCCAACGGAACAGGAATACAACCTCGCCCACAAACTACACAAAGACTGTCTTATCTACATAAAGAGAGATTCTTCTAAACGACAAGCCAAGGAGAAAAGCTTTATTCAAAAGGTAGAGGCTGATGTTGTCCGTAGGACCTTCAACAATTACGAGGAGTTGAAGGCTGCCGTTTACAAATCGTTAGCCCTCTATCTTGAAGAAAAAGAATTGTTCCGCCTAGTCCCCTTTGATCAAGCCAAGGACAACGAAGCGACAATAAAAGACATAAGCGACGATAAAATCAAATCTTTTATCGAGTTATCCAAGCAAAAAAGAAACTTCAAATTTAAAGAAAACATATCCGCAACAGACCTGCTAACGCACCTGAGTCTGATGGACGAATCTGGGCACTTGACAAACGCCGCCATACTCCTTTTTGGGAAAAAGCCGCAAAGGTTCTTCATATCGTCTGAAGTCAAGTGCATGCAATTCTATGGGAATCAAATTGAAAAACCCATCCCGTCGTTACAGATTTACAAGGGGGACATTTTCCAACTTGTAGACCAGGCGACAAGTTTTGTCATGAGCCGCATCAACATGTGGATTGGCACAAGAGCCAAAAGTGCTTCCGTGCCGACAAAGCCCGAATTACCCGGCGAAGCCGTACGCGAAGCGATTGTCAACGCAATATGCCACCGAGACTACACAAGCAACGCCAGTGTACAAGTGATGCTGTTCAAAAACCGTCTCGAGATTTGGAATCCAGGACAGTTGCCATATGAATTGACCACGCAACAGCTTTACAAGCCTCACAAATCGCACCCCAACAACCCATTGATTGCAGAACCACTGCAGCGTTCGGGGTTCATAGAAAAGGCTGGAACCGGCACCGGGGAAATCGTAAAACTTTGCCTACAGCATGGCCTGAAAAAGCCCCTATTTGAGCAGGACGGAGATTTTAAGGTCACCATTTGGAGACAAGTAACCGAACAAGCTACCGAACAAGTAACCGAACAAGTACAGAATCTATTGAACATTCTTGCATCCCCGATATCAATAAAAGAAATATTGACAGCCTTGAATCTAAAGCACCGTCCGACACTGCTCAGTTCGTATATAAAACCCGCCATAGCACTAAATCTTATAGAAATGACCAATCCAGCCTCTCCCAAAAGCCCCAAGCAAAAATATAGGTTAACAAAGAAAGGCGAATCTTTCGTAAATCATTAAAAAAATGAAGATTCAAAAGAAAACAGGCATCGGCTCCTTAAATTTGCTTTATGAGGCGCTGCAAAAGAGCGGCTCCATGTACTTGCCCAATGCTGATTACATAGCCGTAAAAAGTACTAGGGGAATAATACTTGGTTATCTCCGTCAACATCCCGAAACAACTCTGCCAGATTTGGCAAGAGAACTGCAAATATCCTACAAAGGCATAGAATGGCATTTCACCCGATTAAAAAAAGAAGGCCTAATTAGACATGTCGACCCCAACAACGGCAGTCACTGGGAAGTGATTGGATCAGTGGATTAGGAGTTTCATATGCTAAAAAAAATCAAAAATATTCTGCAAAACAGACATGCGTATATAAATTTCTTATCACATTGGGGATTTAAATACAAATGTCCCTTCTGTGGATTTCATTCCAGAAAGCTTAACCCCATTGGCATTGACAACCCAACCATCCGTAGATACCAAATTATTGGCGCGGGCCTCCGTAATGCAGGCTGTCCTAAATGCGGTTCAACAGATCGGGAAAGACTCGTTTATACTTTTTTGAAACATGAATTAGCCATTTTCAACAAGCCACAAACCAGAGTTTTGCATATCGCGCCAGAAATGATTATTGCAGACCAATTTATTAGGCTCGGATTTACCAACTACACTTGCGGCGATTTCTTTGCAGAAGGTCAACATGCAGATTATTCACACGATTTGGTCAAGCACATGGATGTCCAAAATTTGCCTTTTGACGATAACTCTTTTGACCTCATCATATGCAACCATGTATTAGAACATGTTCACGATGATGAAAAGGCAATGAAAGAGATTTACCGTGTTTTAAACAGAGAAGGGGTTGCAATACTTCAAGTTCCAATTTCTCCTATTTTAGAAAAAACAATTTCCGATCCATCTATAACAGATCCAAAAATTCTTGAAGAAAAATTCGGGCAAAAAGACCACGTTCGTCTTTTTGGGATGGATTATCTGTCAAAGTTGAAATCATGTGGTTTTATACCAGAGACAAAAAAAACTGCAACAACATACTCAAAATTCGGTTTAAATCCAAAAGAATTTTTGTTCACCGGGAGAAAATAGAATGAGTGAGTCTAGAGATGTTGCCGTATCTGTCATCACTCCTGTTTACAAAACGCCTTTGAATTATTTCAAAGAATGTTTGGACTCTCTTCATAATCAAACTTTGCCTAATGCAGAATTCATCATTGTATTTGACGGAGAAGATAATCTGCTACACAATTTTTGCAAAGATTACAAAAAAAAAGACCCGCGATTTAAATTATACATTCAGCCTCACTTTGGTGTTTCTGCAACTAGAAATTTCGGCATTAGCCAAGCGACTGGTGAATACATCACATTTGTTGATGCAGATGACTCTATTGAAAAAGATTGTTGCTTAAAAACATACGACTTTGCAAAAGAAAATAATTCTGATGTAGTATTATTCGATTACACCCCTATAGACAACCAATATAAACAAATATTTTTTTGTTCTGAATCAATACCTGAACTATCTAAAAACGCGATTGAAATAATACAAAAAGAGGCAATTTATCTCACTAGTGAGAAGTATGTGGCGGCAGTATCCACATGGTGTAAGCTCATAAAGAAAGATCTTATTGATTTAAACCATATACATTTTTCAACGAACCTAAAGAAGTGCGTAGATAGACCAGTCTCTTTTTCAATATTTTATTTCGCGAAAAAAATTTCCTACCTTAACAAAGCCTTTTACAACTATAACAAAGTTGAAACATCTATAACATGGACACAAAACGATAGTAACGTAAATATCATACTAGCTTATCTAACAGAAATAAAAAAAATATCAAATAAATTTTCAACAACCATCGGACGTTACGCAATGGAAACATTTCTTAATTCATGGTCAACAAATTACTTTATTAAGGGATCCGCCTTTTCCATTCATGAATCAGTAAGTACGATTCGAAAAAAGGCCAAATCCGCTGATTTTCAGCATTTGATAGAAAGATATGACTCATCCCAATGGACTTACACAGTCAAGCTAGAAGCCTTTCTTATCAAACATAGAATCACGTTCCACATTTGGCTCCATGCGTTCAAATGGAAATACTTAACCAACCGCTAACTGTTTTTCTCCATTTTCCTCTATGCCACTTATATCCGTCATAGTCCCCAATTATAATCACGCACCCTATTTACGGCAGCGTCTTGATTCCATATTCAATCAAACTTTTCAAGACTTTGAAGTCATCATCCTTGATGATTGCAGCACAGACTACAGCAAAGAAATCATTGAGGAATATCGCGACAGACCGCAAGTTAGCCATATCGTCTATAACGAAACCAATAGTGGATTCCCTTTTAAACAATGGGCCAAGGGATTTGATCTTGCGCAAGGCGAATACATATGGATTGCCGAGAGCGACGACTGGGCAGAACCATTTTTTTTAGAAGAAACCGTAGCATCTTTGCAAGCAAATACAAAAGTTTCGTTAGCATTTACTAATTCAAATTGGTTTTCTGAGGACAAATCGATAAAAAATAGTGACATATACCGAGAAAACACTCTTATTAACGGGGATTTTTTCCTAAAAGAAAAAATGATTAAGCAAAACTCTATATGTAATGCGAGCGGCGTATTGTTTAAAAAAGAATTTTTGTGTACAATTCCCCCATATTACCAATCGTTCAAAGGATGTGGTGATTGGCTTTTTTGGATAGAATTCTGCTTAAGAGGTGATGTTTACTATATTTCCAAGGTTTTAAATCATTTCCGACAGCATGGAAATAGTACAACAAAAAAAAATAATCTTTCTGGAAAAGCTCATGAAGAATACCTCAGAATATTCAGGTATTTAAAAGAACGAAAAAAAATATCGTTTTTAAGACGACATTGTTCTGCTGTTTTTTTTATTACACTTCCTCAAAAAAGACCTGATATCGTAAAAGGAAATCCAATGCTTTACAACTATATCTGTCAGGAGTGGCGAAAAGAAATTTGGAATCCCACACTTTCTAGAATATATGTTGATATCGTTTTCATTTTATGGAATATAAAAAAATTTATCTTTTCTCTATTCAATAAAAAAATAGACGAAATCTTCTAACATGCCTCCTTTTATTTCTATTGCACTCGCTACGTATAATGGTTCCAAATTTCTTAGGGAACAAATAGATTCAATTCTTTGTCAAACTATAATTGATTTTGAGATTGTTGTTTGCGATGACGGTTCTACAGACAGCACACTCCAAATTCTGCAGGAATACGCAAGTAAAGACACTAGATTTAAAATCTTTCAAAATCAACATAATCTCGGGTTCAAAAAAAATTTTGAACACATCCTTTCTCTTTGTAAAGGCGAATTCATTGCCTTTTGCGACCAAGATGATATTTGGGAACCAAACCATTTAGAGATTCTCTATAAAAATATTGGAGATAACGATTGTATTGGTGCAAACTCCTTAATTATAGATGAGAACGGAGTATCACAGAATAAAACACTTTTAGAATATTGGCCCATACACGTAATGCCCCAAAACGAAAAAGAACTTTTCCAACACGAGTTATATTCAAACGTGATTCAAGGGACGGCTTCGCTAATCAAAGCCTCATTAGTCAAGCAAGCATTGCCTATTCCTGACAACATCAAATATCATGACTACTGGTTTGCTCTTATCGCAGGATGCAACAATAAATGCAAATATATAAGCGATGTAGTTTTAAAATACAGACGACACTCCAATAATGCTTCCGAATATCAGAAATTTACTGTTTGGAATGCTATTAAGAATCTCTATAGATTTTCAAAAGATCGAAAGGGGTTCTACCAAGACAGCATAAACTTATTGAACAATTTAGCTCGTCTAGAAAAAATCCCTTCAGATAAGCAAAAGCTAATTTCTGACGCACTTGATTTTTACACCAATCTATCTGAAAATAAAAACAGATTATCAGCACTTCGGTTCTATATCAAGAACTACAATGTCATAACATTCTCGAAGAAATCTATTTGGCAACTATTCCTATATCGTTGTTTCGGCATTCTTTTCTTTGGAATTAAAGGATGAGCGAATCCAACAGAAAACATCGTACAATTTGAATTCTAATTTCGTATATGCGAACCACAGCTTGGCCAAAGCCATTTGAATTGCATTGACTTTTTTGTATTTTCGCAAAAAAAGTTCTGCACTTTTCAAAAGAACCGCATGCTGTTGCGACCATCGGTTATAAGTCTTAGAAATGCTAACATGATGGTTGTGGATGTACGAACAATCAAATCGCAACACCGTTTTCAACCCGGCATTATCAAATTTTTGCGCCAAAACAGGTTCTTCATAATAGAGAAAAAATTCTTCGTCATACATGCCGGACTTGATCATTTTCTTCAAGTCAACCATCAATAATGAACCGGGAACAGCAAATACAGGAACAAAATCTTTGCCCTTAAAATATTTTAATGGATAAGAACGTATTTTCAACCAAACTTCAAAAAACAAACTCGTCGCTAGTATATATTGCAATGTGCTGCAATTTTTCCAAGCACAATCAGGTGAATTTGATTGTTTTGCAGATACAACAGCTACAGAAGTATCTTCTTGAAAAGAATCAAGGAACTTGCGTATGCAATCTTCGTCAAAAAGCACATCGGGATTGGCAATAATCGAATAGTCAGCACTTAAAATCTCCGATGAATAACGCAAACCTACATTATTCCCCGCTCCATATCCCCCATTTTTTTCAGCCTTTATTACATGAATTTTTTCATTCTTATAACATAACAGCTTTTCCCAAGAATCATCAGTAGAACAATTATCAACTACAACAATAAAATCTAAAATACGATAATCTTTTATACACTCCAACAAATTTATTGTTGTGGGAGCATCATTATAATTCAAAATAATGCAGGACACTTTTGGCATTACACACCATCCATATTACAAACAAATCCATAAGAGCAGTGTAATAATCCAACAGAATTTTTTCTTCATCATGAAAATCAGCATTTTTTCCAGTATTGAAAAATAATCTTTATTAACATTCCGAAGTATCGCTTGATGTTTCTTTTTTGACAGCAATGATTCTAAAGCCATACATCTTTGAGCTAATGAAATATCATTATCTTTATGAAATATATCCTCTTTTATTATTCCAAATAAATAATGTACAAATAGACAGTTTGCTGCATCAACAAACCTTTGATCTTTACGAGTTTCTATCAGCCACCTTTGCATTTGCTTTATAACAAAACCAAAATATTTATCACTATTCGGTCGATAACTATTTTGAGCAGAATCGCCATGCTGTTCATAATAATAGAAACAATCTCTCATATACCCGATCCTTTGAAAGCTATCTAAAGCCAACGTATTAAAAAGGCAATCTTCACTAATAATCGTTTCTGTTGCGAAATAAAGATTATTTTTTCGCAAAATTTCTCGTTTATAGAACTTTCCGCACGCGCTACCAGCAAAGCGCGTATTTACCTTATAATTCAACACTGGAGCCTGCGGTGACAACACTTTAATTTGAAGTTCTTCTTTTTGAGGAGCGCTAAGAACATCTACACTTTCTGCATATAAAAACGATTTTACAGTTTTCCCCCCTTTATTATATTGCGCAGAAAAACAAAACAAGTCATAATTATACTTTGAATTTAAATTTGCAAAAACTTCACAAACATTAGCATCAATCCAATCATCGGCATCAACAAACATGATATAATCGCCAGAAGACTCATCAATACCTCGATTACGTGCCGTAGACACACCTTTCTCATAGTGGTCTATAACTTTTATACGAGAATCTTTATTCGCAATTTTCTTGCAAACTTCTAGGCTATCATCAGTTGATCCGTTATTAACAAGCAATATCTCTATATTGCCAAAAGTCTGCGATGTCAAACTGCCAACGCATTTTTCAAGAGTCTGCGCTGCATTGTAAACAGGAACTACAATAGAAACAAGTGGTGCAACTCCACCGCCCACAATTCCATGCAGCACCTGACAAACGCGAATGTTTTGGGAATCAGGCAAGCATCCCCCTTAAGTTACTTCACAAATTTTTCAATGACGCACTTGTGCTCTTTTGTTTTTTCATCGTAATTTACGCCAACAAAGAGCAAATCGCCTGAATACTTTTCAAGAGCATTTCCATACTTCTTTTCACGAATTTGCGTAAGCGCAGTTTTTTCACTCTGGTTAAGTTTCAATTCAATAATCAACGCAGGGATATTCGGCACATAAGGAATCATCACCACATCAGCAACACCCTTCCCTGCAGGCAACTCTTTAACAATCGTATATTTCAAATTCGCATAAAAATACGCAAGACAAATCACAGCTTGAAAAGTTCCTTCATTATTGTAATTCTGGTTATTACAAATCTGCTCATGGGCCTTGTTTAAAGCATCCGCAACCGCAGCAAAATCGCCATTTTGTGTAGATTCGACAAGTTGTTTACTTGCATTTACCAGTTCCATCACCCCACGATAATCGGGAGATTGTTTAATAGAAAGAATCCACTGATCACGTACTTCACGATTCGGGATATAACATTGTTCAGTTTCTTCATCATACGCTAAATATCCCAAATGAATCAAATAAGTAAATACATCATCTTTACTACGGAAGTCTGTCATAGTATTCAAATACGATAGCACATTGACATCAACTCTGCCACCACCAATCATAGTCTTAACATCTTCCAAAATTCCGTCAAAATTCATCATGACATAATTTTGCAAAGCATCGTATGATCCCGTTTGCGTCCAAAAACTTTTTATTTTCCCGCTATCAATAGCAGACACAATTGACTTCGGATTGTACGTTTCTATACCATTTATATTGTAACCATCATACCAACGTTTACATTCTTCGAAATCGAGACCATTCTCTTTACAAAGTCCCTGAACTTCATCAGCCGTAAATCCAACAAACTCTGACAAGCGTCCTGAGCCGACCATCGTGTATTCATCAAAGACATTCAGTTTAGATTGAACCATGTCACGTACTACGGGCAAAATTCCCGTAATATACGCCAAAGCAATCGCTGAAGCCAAATTGTTATTCTTGAACATTGAATTCAAGAATGCAAGGTACGACTTAAATATGGGTTCTGCAACTTTTTCACGAACAAGGACATCGTATTCATCTAATATGACAACAAATTGTTCTTTCGTTGTAGCATAAATTTTTTCAAGACACCCCGCCAACGGTTCATCATCAGAAATATTAACCTGAGGAAAAGCCGAAATTAACTCATCGCGAATATTTTTTGTAAATAAAGAGACAAGATCCGTAGATGGACCATATTTTGAAAAGAACGCGTTCACGTCAAGAGCAATCACATTAAACTTGTTCAAATACTTATCGAAACTAGGATGCTTCGCAATTTTCAATTTGGAGAATAACTCACGACTGTCACAGCCCTTGCTGAAATATGCACTGAGCATATTCCCAGCCATAGTCTTGCCGAATCGACGAGAACGAGAAACACAAACAAACCGCTTGTTCGTTTTAACAACACGATTAATTTCAGAAATAAGCATCGACTTGTCCACATAAATGGGCGAAGCCATGTCCATTTTTAGATTCTCATTATTTGGATTTACGTAAATTCCCATGCTTTGAATATATAAAAATTTAATTTTCCATGTCAATCTGCCCCATCTAGTCACTGTCCCAAAGCCATTTAAACATATTTACCCCATAATTCGCTCCCCAAAAATGTTAAATTCGAATTAAACATTAAAAACATTAGGCAAAATAAAGTTTATGAAGAACCCCCTATTTAAATTAGCTTTTAGCTTAACCGTTCTCTTTTTTTGCTTCGCGGGAATGTTTACCTGCATAAGTTTAGATGCATTAAAAAGGCAATTTCCTTTAGATCAGCCAGAAGCCGTTATTTTTACATTAACGCAAAATACAGAAGGTTCAGAAAGATTTGTTTATGCGATACTAGAAGAATCACTTGTTATTGCAATTGACAACGAAAAACAATCTCTATTTATAGCATTTATTTTTTCTTTAATTTTATTACTTCTTTTTAGATTAAAGAAAAAAACAAATTTTAGAGATTATACCCATCAATTCATTAAATTCTTTTGCATTTTTTTAATAATCCTAAACGGATGCTTTTTCATTTTTTCTGCAATCAATATACCTTTTTATACATACGCAAAAAAATATTATACATACTTTTCTGAATCACCACAAAAAAACACTCTTTACAGCAAGGAATATATCCACCCCGATTCCATTCGCATAACATTTAACAAAAAAAATAATTTGTTATTTCTTATGTTAGAATCTATGGAATCAAATTTTCC